>JBDKGR010000067.1:0-13361 GCA_039798085.1 Pseudomonadota bacterium | reverse complement strand
ATTCTCCAATTTTTATCATACTTCAATCTATACTTCAATGATTCATATTCCGCATCACTCAAATTTAATTCAATCTTTTTCATAAATAAACTCCTTATTGGCTAATAATTTATGTTACTTGACTTACATCCATCAATTCACATAAAGCAGCGGTATCAGAAAAATCCACAATATCGTCACAAAAATACTGAATCCCTTGCTGGCGACCTTGCAGGGAAGATATATCTGCTTTATCGGTATCGCGTATTTCTTTTTGTAGGCAGATGTATTCCAAATGATCGGGAAGGTAAGGAAGCCACTCTTTCAGCATCAAGCTGCGGTTATGGTCGTTCAAATGGGTCGTACTACCGCTCCATACAAGACCGATGCGTTGCTTGGTTTTCACCCCGAATCGGGCTTCCAATTTGGCTTTCCAGTGTGCCACTTTCGCGGTGTCGGCTCGCAAATAAGGTATGGTGGCTGGAATGGTCTCCAACCGCGTTTCAAATGCCAATGGCAAGCTCATTAAAGGGCAGTAATAATCAAAATCAGGGAACGTATCACCTGTTTTGACCCATTGCGTTACCCCGGGAAGCTGCACCAGTAGCGATTGCAAAGGTGTGGCGACATCCATCACAATGGTCGCACCCAAGGCTTGGATTTTAGGAAGGTAACGGCACATTTGAAGGGTGTCACCAAAACCTTGTTCCGATTGCAGCAAAAGTATTTTGCCGCGTAGTGATTGGTGACCCAGCCACCGTGGTTGGTGAAACGGGTATTGCTTTTTTGGGGAAGAAGGGTTTTTCCAACGCCATTCGTATTCCTCCCACCCTCGCGCAAAATAACCCGCCAAAAGCAAAAAAATGCTTAGGTTGAAACGGGCTTGCACAAAATCGGGGTCTAGCGCAATCGCACGTTCGCAACTTTCAATCGCTTCATCCAGTAAACACAAAGACCGCAATGCCATTCCACGATTGTTATACGCCCCCGCATTGTCTGGCTTTAAGGCAATGGCTTGGTTGGCACTGGATAGCGCTTCATCGAATCGCCCTAATTCGGATAAAACGGCGCTTCGATTGCTATGAACATCTGTAAATCGCGGGTTAATGGCAATGGCTTGGTCGAAGTAATTTAACGCTTTACCCCATTCTCCTAATTGGAGGGCAATCGTACCGAGCATATGAATGGCATCAAAATGGTAAGGTTCATACCGCAGTACCTGCTCAAATAGCTTGCGAGCTGGTTCAAATTGTGCTTTGTCCAAAAAGGCAAACCCTTGATCCAAAATCGTTTTGAGGGGTGGATGTTTTTTGAATTTTTCAGTGGGATTCATCAAAATGCTCTCAAGGTTAGGCACATCCTGAGTATCCTACCGTGACGTTCCCGATTTTTTTCATCTTTTCATCTTTTCATCTTTTCATTTTTTGAATAGGAACCTTCGTATGAATCTCCTAACCGATTTACTTTCTGCTGTCCCTTCCATCGCCGCGATTCGTCGGGACATTCACGCGCACCCTGAACTGTGCTTTGAAGAAGTTCGCACCGCCGATTTGGTCGCTGCCAAGCTCACCGAATGGGGTATCCCGATTCACCGAGGTTTAGGCGTTACCGGCGTAGTGGGAATTGTGAAGGCGGGAACATCGAACCGCGCGATTGGATTGCGTGCGGATATGGATGCTTTGCCGATGCAAGAATTCAACACCTTCGCCCACACCAGCCAGCACGCCGGAAAAATGCACGCCTGCGGACACGATGGGCACACCGCCATGTTGCTTGCTGCTGCCCAGCATCTGGCAAAAAATCGCCATTTTGACGGCACGGTGTATCTCATCTTTCAACCCGCAGAAGAAGGCGGTGGCGGTGCGCGAGAAATGATTTGGGATGGTTTGTTTCAACAATTCCCGATGGATGCGGTCTTTGGTCTGCACAACTGGCCGGGCTTGGAAGTGGGGCATTTTGCGATGAGTTCGGGGCCGGTGATGGCATCGAGCAACGAATTCAAAATCGTGATTCGCGGCAAAGGCGGACACGCAGCTATTCCGCACAACGCCCTCGATCCCATTCCAGCAGCGTGCCAAATGGTGCAAGCGTTTCAAACCATCATTAGCCGCAATAAAAAACCGGTGGATGCGGGCGTTATTTCGGTGACTATGATTCACACGGGAGAGGCGACCAATGTCATTCCCGATAGCTGCGAGATTCAAGGCACGGTGCGCACCTTTAGCGTAGCCGTGTTGGATATGATTGAACAACGGATGCGTGACATCGCCCACCACACCTGCGCCGCCTTTGGCATAACGTGCGAATTGGAGTTTGATCGCAATTATCCGCCCACCATCAATTCCGCCAAAGAAGCCGCATTTGCCCGCGAAGTCATGGCAAGCATCGTCGGAGCCGATTGCGTTCATGCGCAAGAGCCGACGATGGGTGCAGAAGATTTTTCGTATATGTTGCTAGAAAAACCCGGGTGCTACACGTTCCTAGGCAACGGCGACGGCACGCACCGCGAGGCTGGACACGGATTAGGCCCTTGTATGCTGCACAACCCCAGTTATGACTTCAATGATTCGCTGATTCCATTAGGGGCAACGTACTGGGTGCGTTTGGTGGAGGCGTGGTTGAAATGATTAAAAAATTGATAACTCAATTATGGGGTCAAATAAAACCAATAAAGTCAATAAAGTCAATAGAATCCCCCATTCTTTTGGAGCAGAAATACGAACAAGCCGTTACCCTGCATAGTGCTGGACAATTAAATGCAGCACAACAACAATACCAAATTTTATTGGAGTATGAACCTCGCCATGCCAAAGCTTTGGCGATGCTGGGTACAATTCAGTTGCAAAGTGGCAATTTTGAAGCAGCCTTGGAATATATTGAACAATCATTAGCAATAGAACCCAATCAACCAGAAACCTATTGTAATAAAGGATTTGCACTAACTATGCTTCAGCGTTTGGATGAAGCATTATTGAGTTATGAATATGCGATTAAACTAAAACCTGATTTTGCAGAAGCATACAATAATCACGGCAATCTATTAAAATCGCAAGGTAAATTGCAAGAAGCCGTTTTAAGTTATGAACGTGCCATTAGTTTAAATCCTAATTTTGCTATGGCACATAATAGTTACGGTGCTGTTTTGAAAGAATTGAATCGATTTGAGGAAGCTTTGCTTCATTATCATCGTGCCATTGAATTACTTCCAAATTATGCTGAAGCCTATTACAACAGAGGTTTTGTGCAGCAACAATTAAATCACTTTGAGGATGCGTTGGGCAGCTACAATCATGCAATTCAACTCAAAAAGGATGATGCTGAAACCTATTACAACAGAGGGTTCGTTCAACAAAAATTGAACCACTTTGAAGATGCGTTAGAAAGCTACAATCATGCAATTCAACTCAAAAAGGATTTTCTTGCTGCCTATAATAATAAAGGAATTATATTAGCTGAATCTCATCGGTTTAATGAAGCATTGAATAATTGTGATGAAGCCATAAAACAAAATAGCAACTCCATAGATGCCTACTTTTTTAAATCAACCTTATTATTACTTCAATGCCAATACAAAGAGGGTTGGGAACTGTATGAGTACCGTTGCCATTTGGAGCATCTAAAGCACTATTATATAAAGTATAATAAAAAACCTTGGTGGAAAGGACAAGAGTCGCTCCATAAAAAAACATTATTAGTTTATTCTGAACAAGGTTTTGGTGATACGATTCAGTTTTGTCGATATTTACCTCAGATAGAAAAAAAGTACAATGGCGTAAGCATTATATTTATAGTTCAAGATAAATTAGTTTCACTTATAAAAACATTGAAATCTAATGCAGTTATATTAAGCAATACTACTGAAGAAAGGCACTTATCCTATTTTGATTTTCAATGCTATTTGATGAGTTTACCATTGGCATTAAAAACCACAGAAGATAATATAATATCTGCGCCATTTTATTTATTTTCAGAAATTGAAAAAATAGCTATTTGGAAAGAGCGGGTAGGGGTTAAGAAAAAATTGCGAATTGGCTTAGCTTGGGCTGGCTTCTTGGGTCATGTAAACGACCATAATCGCAGCCTTCGGTTAGAGCAATTAGCACCGATTTTTGAATTACCATTCGAATTCCATTCACTCCAAGTAGATATGCGAGATTCTGATGAAATTACATTCAACTCCGTATCCCACATAAGAAACCATGCGACTGGGTTGCATGATTTCTCAGATACGGCTGCGTTGGTGGAACAAATGGATATTATTATTTCAGTGGATACATCAGTTGCCCATTTATCCGCAGCATTAGGGAAAAAAGTTTTTATTTTGTTACCTTATTTCCCAGATTATCGTTGGATGCTCAATCGGAGTGATAGTCCTTGGTATCCAAGTGTTACCTTGCTTCGACAAACCAAAAGAGGAGATTGGGATAGTGTTATTCGTAATATGAAAAATATACTTATACATAATTATATGTAATTTATTTATAACTCTATTTATGGCCTGCAATA
Source organism: Pseudomonadota bacterium (assembly GCA_039798085.1). GTDB lineage: Bacteria > Pseudomonadota > Gammaproteobacteria > Burkholderiales > Burkholderiaceae_C > Allorhodoferax. The sequence goes on along the minus strand of JBDKGR010000067.1, from coordinate 8,876 downwards.
AAAACTACCTAACCGTATTAGAATTAAGCGTATTGAAATTATTGACATTCTTCTTATTATCCTTATTACAGGGATGGCAACCCCTTTACGCCACTCCGCTTTACTATTACAACGGTACGACGCGCCAAGTGATTACGCCCGTAGCGATTGCTGCAACACGGTCGGCTTCGGTGGCATCATCTTCGCCTTCTACCCCTTTATTTCGTGAAGGCGATAGTCCGGCAGGGCGATTGATGGGCTTACCCGGAGGCATCATCGTTCAATTTCAAACGCATTGGAATGAAATCCAAATCACCCAATGGCTGGTGGTACGCGGATTGCCCCTAGGAGAACGGTTGGGCATTCAGGGCAACTGGTACGCCATCCCCACACCGGCGGGAGAAATCGCATTAGAAATTGCCAACCAACTGCACGAGTCGGGTGAGGTTGTGAGTGCATCCCCCAACTGGTGGAAGTCCATAGCAAAACGGTAACACCGTAAAACGCTAAAAGATGGAAAAGATGGATATTGCGGTTTATTTGTTTATACTTGTCCATTCATCTTTTGAAAGGAAAATAACCATGAAACCCCAACACCTTACCCGCCTATTGGCTGCCTTGGTTGCCGTAGGAAGTGCATCGGTCGCTTTTGCAGCAGAGCCCACCATCTCATTGCTGGATTACAAACAAGCCAATTCTGCCTACCAAGATGCCTATTTGAATGGTCAGTTTGATATGCAGAGTGGTAATCAAGCACAAACGAGTTATAACCTCAATTTATCGTTGAATTATCAACAAGTTTTTACTTCGGCTGATAAGAATATCAAGGTAAATTTTGGTGGTTCTGGTAGCGAATCGCGTGGGCCTAACGCCATAGACCCTATCGTATCGAATTATCAAGCAACCGGTGCAGTAACCGCTGATATGTATTTTGAACCCAATAGCAACACCACATTTTGGTATGGCAAGGGTCAATTAGGTTTGCTTAAAGGAACCGAGAAGCCCTATACCACAGCCACCGTGGGTATGGGTTATGGTCGCGTTGTGAACGTCACGCCTATGGCAAAAGCCATTCGCTTGGTAGAAGCCTTGATGGAACGCAATTTATTGAAAACCACTCCGTCGATTGCAGCGTACCAAGCCGCCGCCGCAGTAATTGCGCGTGAACCCGAATATGTCAGCAAATACGGTTCGGTTGATTACCACATGAACTGGGTGCAAGATATTGAAAAAGCCTTCGGTATTAGCATGGACGTGAAGAGCGCGATTAAATCGTATGATGTTTTATCGCGTGAAACCATTTCATCACGTAAGAGCGGATGGTTGGTGCGTGCTGGTGTCGGAGCCGTATTGTCCAATTACGATGGGACGAATGGAAAACCCGCCTTGGAAGTAGGTGCAGAATACCATCAACCCATTGACAATAAAACCCAATTTTCTGACGAAGCTTTGCTGACCAGCATTATTGATAGTGGCAATAACAGCTACCACTTTACCAATATGGCAACCCTCACTTACCAAGTGAGTGACCGTATTGATTGGGAAAATTCATGGTTGTTGGATCAAGTTAATAACCAATCTATTCCTAATGTGACATCGAACACGTTGGGTTCTACGTTCCGTTATTACATTTCTAATGCTTTGAGTTTCACGGTCACGGCAAGCCTCTCTAAATTGGAAGATGGCATTAGCAACAACGGCAATGATGAAGTCAACAAGCGCCTGCAAATGGGCTTGACTTACCGCTTGAAATAAGCGTCCCCCGCAGCACCGCCCCAATCGTTTGAATCGCGTATTCCATCGCTTCGCTCCACGGCTGGGCGATGGTCATGCGCAAACAGTGGCTGGTTTTGCTGCCGCTGCCAAACAATACCCCCGGAGTGAACGATACGCCCAGCGGCACGCATTGCCGCAGCACCGCCAGCGTATCCGTTCCCGCCGCGCAGACCACCCAGAGCCACCAACCGCCCTCGCTGTGGATGCGGCAATCAACGGGAAAGTTTTTTCGCACCGCTTCCACCACCAGCGGCACATTGCTTGCCAAGCGTTCGCGCAGTTTGCGTAAATGCGGAGCCATCCCCCCCGACCGTAGAAACTGTGCCAACACCGCCTGCTCCAGCACCGGACACACCAGCGAGTGGCTGAGTTTCAATGCCGCAATACGCGCGTGGTAACGTCCACCCGCCACCCACCCCACGCGAAATGCCGGAGCCAAACTTTTGCTAAACGAGCCGCAATACACCACGCGCCCCGCTTTGTCCCACGCTTTGAGCGGCTGCGGGCGTTCGGCGTGCAGCGTTGCGGGACTTAAATCGCCAAACGTATCGTCTTCAATCACCACCACATCGGCACGTTCAGCGAGCTTCAATAAACGGCGTTTGTGGCTATCCGACATCGCACATCCCAGCGGATTTTGAAAGCGCGGCATCACCACCACTGCACGGATGCCGCTGTGGTTATCGAGCGCAAATTCCAGCGCCTCCAAGCTCATGCCCTGCGCAGGAATGCAGGGAACTTCCAGCGCCTTCAAGCCCAAACTTTCCAGTATCTGCAACAACCCAAAATACACGGGCGATTCGACCACCACCGCATCGCCGGGCTGGGTCACGGCGCGGAGGCTGATGCTCAACGCTTCGGTGCTGCCGTGCGTGACCAAGAGGGCATCGGGGTTGATATCCAAACCGCAGCCGTGCAGCCAGTGCGATAACTCGGTCTTGAATTCCGGCAATCCGGTTCCGGTTGGGTACACGCCCAGCATCTGCGGATGGGTACGCAGCACCCGTTGCCCGATACGCGACAACGCTTCCAGCGGATACCACTGCGGTTCGGCGGTGGCAAGGTGCATTGCTACCCGCAGCGGCTGATCGGTCAAGGCGTACAGTTGGGCGATGCGTTGTTGCAGGGGAACGAATTGCTCCCACTCCAAGCTCGGTACGTGCGGGGGTGACGGGGGGAGTAAGGGCATAGCCGTCGGAATTTTCCAATCCGCCACCACCATGCCCGAACGCGGACGCGCCAACGTCCAGCCCTGTGTTTCCAAAGCGCGGTAACAGCGCACCATCGTCGAAGTGCTGACTCCATACAGCACCGCCCCTGCGCGCACCGAGGGCAGTTTTTCCCCCACCACCCGCTGCCCCGATTGAATTTCTTCCATCAAGCGCGTAGCCAGCATTTGGTAACTATGCTTTGAACTGTATGAACTGTGCAACATCACACTTCCTTTTTTGATGCAACTGTACTGCATACAGAATCACACAACTGTATTGCGAATGCCGCACCAAGGTTTTTACAGTAGGGCTTTAGAACTTGGATGGAAAGGTGAACCATGTCGAACGATACAAAGAGCTTTTGGCTGGGCACAATCGGAATCACCATTTTTGCCTTCACCCTGCCCATGACCAAATTGGCGACGGGATCGGTTACCAATCCTGAGCTATCTCCGTGGTTTGTGAGTTTTGGGCGTGCTGCGTTTGCGGGAATTTTGTCGGTGATTTATTTGTATTTCACCCACGCGCCACGCCCGCAGAAAGGCGATGCCTCACTTCTTGCGCTGGCGGCATTGGGCAACGGGCTGGGGTGGCCGATTTTTCTGGCGTTGGGTTTGCAATATGTCGAATCCACCCACGCCGCCGTGATGACCGGCATTTTGCCGCTGGCAACCGCTGCACTGGCGGCGGTGGTGTTCGGACGTAAACCGTCGTTGCGCTTTTGGTTTTTTGCGGTGCTGGGAACGCTTTTGGTTGTCGCTTTTTCGTTGCTGCGGGGTGGTAAAGGGCTTTCCGTTCAATCCATTCAATCTATCCATTGGGCAGATGGTTTGCTGATACTGGCGGTACTATCGGCGGCATTGGGATATGTGTTTGGCGCGAAACTTTCACAGCGCTGGAAGGGCGAACACGTTATTTGTTGGGTCAGCGTTTTGCTGTTACCGATTACCTTGCCGCTGACCATCATGACGTGGCCTACCCACACGGTAGCGGCTTCGGCATGGGCGGGGTTTGGGTATGTCACGCTGCTATCGGCATGGCTGGGAATGTTTGTCTGGTATCGCGCCTTGGCGATGGGTGATGCGGTCAAGGTGAGCCAGTTGCAATTAGCGCAACCTTTTCTTTCCATCGTATTTTCCATTCCGTTATTGGGTGAGCAACCGGATATAACCGTGTGGTTTTTTGGTATCGCGGTGATTTTTACCGTATTTTTATCCCGTAAGTAATGTAATTTATGCCAAATTTCAAATATATGTTGAAAGATATTTTTCCACCCGTATTAGCGGCTTTTATTGCCACTTTTATTTCCTATGCAGGCCCGCTTTTAATTGTGATGCAAGCCGCGCAGGTAGCGCATTGGTCGCCGATGCAATTAGCGTCATGGATTGGTGGATTATTGGTTGGCTCCGGCGTGTGCAGTATATGGATGAGCTGGCGTTACCGAATGCCCATTCTCTGCGCATGGAACACCCCGGGCGCGGCATTGTTGGCAACCGCGTTGGTCACCGTTTCACCTGCCGAGGCAGTGGGCGCATACATCGTCTGCGGCTTGGCGATGGCGCTGGTGGGCATTTCCGGCGTATTCGAGCGGCTGACACGCCACATCCCCAAAAGCCTGTGCGCGGCGATGCTGGCGGGGATTTTGCTGCATTTCGGGGTGGATGCCTTTGGTGCAGCCCGCCACGAGGCAACGGGTTCGGGCTGGCTGGTGGCGTTGATGTTTGTTGCGTATTTGGGGGTCAAACGGTATTCGCCGCGCTACGCGGTCGTGGTCAGCTTGCTGCTGGGCGTGGCGCTGTGGCAAATCGGCGGCATGGCATCGCCCCCCGCGAGCGCAACTATTCCGCCCTTGCAATGGAGTTGGACAACCCCCGTCTGGATTAGCCCCGAATTCACGTTGAGCAGCATGGTGAGCATCGGGCTACCGCTGTTTATTCTGGGTTTAACGGGACAGCAATTACCCGGTATTGCCGTGCTACGCGCCGCCGGCTATGCAGCGCCTGCTAGCCAACTGATAGCGGGGACTGGGCTTGCCAGCGCACTCACCGCACCTTTTGGAGCGCATGGGGTGAATCTTGCCGCCATCACCGCCGCGATTTGCACGGGCGAAGAAGCGCATCCACAACCCGAAAAACGTTGGATTGGTGGCGTGGCATCGGGCGTGTTTTATACGGTTTCGGGCTGCTTCGCGGGCGTGCTGACGGGCGCGTTTTTGCACTTGCCGTCCGCATTGGTGGCGACGGTGGCGGGGCTGGCATTATTGGGCGCGATTCAAAGCGGACTCGTCAATGCCTTCAACCAACCCGAAGAAGCCGAAGCCGCGCTGGTGACGTTTATCGTTACCTCGTCCAATATCAGCTTGTTGGGGCTGGGTTCGGCGTGCTGGGGCTTGGGATTGGGTTTAGTGGCATACTGGGTGCTAAGGCGCATCCAGCCTGCATAGCGTGCTATGCTTTTTTAGCACAACAAGGCTAGATAATTTCAGGTTCTTGCTTCTTGGGTGTGGTGGTATCCTTGAATCAACCCCTCCATGATGGAATGCGGTTCGCCGCCATTGGCACGGTGGCTTTTGTACCAAACGGTCAAAATCGTCGTGACCAAGGGACCGGGGTTTTCAAGGACTTTGGCAAAATCCAGCCCGTTCAAGGTGCAGATACGCTGAACCATGTCCATATCCAAATCAATCGCGTCATCGGCACAGCGGCGCAGTTTCAAATCGGCAAATGTATAGCCTTCGGGTAGCTTCAGAGTGAGTGCGGTGGGGTTTGTCATCATGCTTTTTTGATAAATTCGGATTTAAGCTGCATGGCACCGAAGCCGTCGATTTTGCAATCGATGTCATGATCGCCTTCAATTAGGCGGATATTTTTCACTTTCGTGCCCACCTTGATGACAGAGGAAGAACCTTTGATTTTCAAATCTTTAACCAAGGTCACGGAATCGCCATCGGCTAACACATTGCCATAGGCATCTTTCCACACACGTTCTTCGGCGGCGGCAGGTGCGGCATCGGCAGACCATTCATGTCCGCATTCGGGGCAGATGAGCAAATTGCCATCGGCATAGGTATATTCACTCTGGCATTGGGGGCAGGGGGGGAGGGTACTCATCACAATTTCCTGAACAAAATTTGCTGTATTTGCTGTATTTGCTGTATTTGCTGTAAATAGCTTTCATCCCGTTTTTACCCTGTTTTTACCCTGTTTCTACCACTCTCATCCCATGAAAATTCAGCTTTTTTCTGATTTGCACCTCGAATCCCACCCCGATTGGCAACCCCAACCCGCGCCCGATGCCGATATATTGGTTTTGGCTGGCGATATTGTGGCGGACGACCATACCGCGTTAGAACGCTTTTCTCCGCACAATGGCTGGCCAACGCCGGTGTTGTTTGTCCCCGGGAATCACGAATACGATAGGCAAGATTGGGATGCTGCCCATACCCGCCTCCAAGCAAGCTGTGCCCGATTGGGCATTACGTGGTTGGAACGAGAAAGTATTATGGTGGGCGGCGTGCGCTTTATCGGCACGACCTTGTGGACAGATTTTGATGCGCTCTGCCCCAATCCACAGGGTACGAATGCCTTGGCGCGGCAGCTCAAAATGCGGGAAAAAGCGTTTCGTGCCGCCAATTTTTATATGCAGAAAGCCGAGACCACGCGCAGTGATCAGCCGTGGCGGGCGGATACGCTGCGTGAACAAGCCCTTGTGTGCCGCGCGTGGCTGCACGATGCGCTCACCAAGCCCACCGCGAATGGCGAACCTACCGTGGTGATTTCCCACTTCGCACCGAGCTTGTTGAGCGCCGATCCACGTTATGGCATCGTCGCCGGAACTGCCGGATTTTGCAATGCGCTGGACGATTGGTTGCCCCACGCCCAGCTCTGGTTGCATGGGCATTTGCACGCGCCTTGCCACTACACGCACCACGGTTGCCGTGTGGTTGCGAATCCGCTGGGCTATGCCAAAAAGAACGAGCAAGCGCAGTTTATGCCGCAGTTTGTGGTATCTATTTGATAGCGTACTATGCAAATGGAGCGTGCCTTTCAGCCCTGCATGAATTTTTTCCAAGCCTGAAATCCACCGATCACCGACAGTGCCTTGGGATAACCCAAAGAACGCAGCATGGTAGCGGCAGCAATGCTGCGTTTGCCGCTATTGCAAATGCACAAAATCAGATGGTCACGGTGGTGGTGAAGCTGGTTAATCATGGTGAAAAAGGATTTAGCATCCAATTCTTTGGGTTCACCAGCGTCCAAAATATCTTGTTCATCTTCGGTTAAGGTATCACCCAGCATGACTTTCATTTCAAACATGGGGATGTGGATGGTGTGGGGAATCGCTCCTTTCATCTCAATCTCGAACGATTGACGAATATCCACCAGTGTCGCTAAACCCAATTCACAGAGTTCTAGCGCAGTGGGTAAGGTTATTTCAAGGGAGGCTTCAAGGGAGGCGGAAGATGGTAAAAAAGGTAGTGTTTGCATAACCCCTATTGTCATAGCTTCTACTCTTTTACGATGCTCCAGTGGGACAATAACCATCCGTTTTGCATAAAGGAAATTGCGTGCGCTTTGCCCTTCTCTCCGACATTCACGCCAATCTTCATGCCCTCCACGCTTGCTTGGCACACGCACGCGCCCGACAGGTGGATCGTTTTGTTTTTTTAGGTGATTTGGTCGGCTATGGGGGCGATCCAGCGCCTGTGGTCGAACATATTCGGCAAATGACCCTGAGTGAAGGAGCGATTGCCCTACTCGGTAACCATGATGTGCTGGCGATTCGTCCGCCACGTACCGTTACCACGATGGGGGATTACACCGCATCATGGACGCATTCACAGCTTTCACCCGAGCATCTGGATTGGTTGGGTTCTTTGCCGCTCACGAGCCAAATCGGATCGTGTTTGTTCGTCCACGCCAGCGTTCATGCGCCCTATGAATGGAATTACGTGTACGAACGCCCAGTAGCCCACATCAGCCTTCAAGCGGCGGATGCTTGGCAAGGAGTCCGCTATGTTTTTTGTGGACATACGCACGTTCAAACCCTGTTTTGCCAAACCCGTGAAAAAGAGGACCTTCGCACCCAAGCCGCGCGGGTGGTGACCGATACACCAATGGCACTGCATCCGCAACGAAAATGGCATTCTTCCATTGGTTCGGTAGGACAGCCGCGTGATGGCAATCCCCATGCCATGTATGCACTTTTGGATGTATCGGATACCGATAACCATGCCCCAGCGGAATTGACATTTTTCCGCATTCCTTACGATTATTCTGCCGCCGCCGATACCATTCGTCGTGCCGGATTGAACGATTTTTTCGCCGACCGTTTAGCAGAAGGACGCTAATTGAACGCATTAAATACCTTGAACGCATCTCCCCATTTTTCTCACCTCACGCCCGATGCCGTATTGGATGCGCTCGAAACCGTAGGACTGCGCGGTGATGGGCGCTTAATGGCGCTTTCGTCTTATGAAAACCGCGTTTATCAAGTCCATTTAGAGGATTCGGCGCAACCCGTTATCGCCAAGTTTTACCGCCCCGCACGTTGGAGCGATGCCCAAATCCAAGAAGAACACGATTTCGCCGAGCAACTCATGGCGGCGGAAATTCCGGTGGTGGGCACGTTGCGGTTGAATGGTCAAACGCTGCACCACTTCGGCGACTTTGCGTTCAGTGTCAGCCCACGCCGTGGTGGTCGCCTCCCCGATTTGGACAATGAAGACACACTGGAATGGATAGGACGTTTCATTGCCCGCATTCATACCGTGGGTGCGCAGGAGCCGTTTATGCACCGCCCGTGTTTGGATGTGAAAACCTTTGGCATCGAGCCGATGCAGTGGCTGCTGGAAAACGATTTCATTCCGTTGGATGTGCAAAGTGCATGGCAGAAAAAATGCCACATTGC
>JBDKGR010000066.1:0-13424 GCA_039798085.1 Pseudomonadota bacterium | reverse complement strand
TCCACGCACAAAGACGGGATAAGGATTGTTCCCGCGCAGCACCGCCCAAACCGGTGTGGGCAATATCCAGCCAGAGTTCTAAATTTTGGGCATTTTGCGCATCGCGGCTGACCAAGGTATCTGATTTGGCGGCCTTTTTCCACACCACAATTTTGAGCGGATCGCCCCGCTGGTAAGCACGAACGCCGTCAAACTCGCCGGTATGGGTGCGCGTGGTGGTGGTCGTTCCACCGGCACGCGCTTCACCCGCTGGCAAGGGCGGCGGATGCGCTTCGGGCGCAGGATATACAAGGATTTGCGCCGCAGGTCGCCACACCGTCCACACGCGGAACGTGCCCAACGGAAAACGGGTTTCTGCCGTCAGCACGGGAATGCGGTGCAGCCCCCGATACGGCGGTGCAAACGCCAACTGCACCCGCGCCGTGCCTTGGGCGGGAATATCCGTCCATGCCCAATGTTTTTCGGCGGATTTTTCAGACGATTCATCCATTACTGCCATGCCAATTCCGTAGCGGATGCTAGACCGTTGACTTGTAAGATTCACGTTAAAAACGGCTGTAGCGCCCGCGTATTGTGCATCAGGTGCTAGTAAATTCATAGTAATACCGTTCAAATTGGCGTGGCACACATGTACCCCAACCGCCGCACAACCCGTTAGCAAAAAGCTCAACACATAGCCCAAATTGAGCTGGTAATTGATGGAGGCTATCAACAAAACCAGCAATGTCGCCGCCAGCATAAAACCGGGAGCGGTCGGCACAATATACACATTGCGCTGGGTGAGCGTGACCGTATCGCGCGGAGCAATGCGTCCCACAAACCAGCGGCGAAGGCGGGTGCGCAGGGCAAAAATACTATTCATAAGCTATTTTCCAAGTGTTCACTGCTTGTTTTGCCAACCACGATTGATAATGATTCAAATTTTGCAAATTCCATTCATCGTATGAAGCTATTTTATTCGCCAATGGATAATGGGATTTAATATAAACTCTTTTTTTCTCTTCAAAATTTGCTCGTTTTAACTCATCTTTTTCTAATAGAACCACATTACCTAAACGATCTTGAATATCATTCACACCATTGCCGAAATAATCATTCCAATGTTCCTCTGGGTGATAAGGGCAGATATGCTCTAATGTAGTTTTCAACGGATCAGTTACATGACCTAATGCGTTTTCTATTTCAGCCAACAAAAACCGAATTTTTTTACTGGATTGGCGACTAGGCATTTTATGGAATTCAAACGCATTGAAGAATTCTGCATCATTTGGATATAGCTTTTTGAAAATATCACTATTTTTTACATGGCTTGCACGGGTAAATTCTTGATGATGAATTCTAATTGCCAATTTATTATAAGCAGATTCTTGTTCATTGGGGGAATGATGGCATATTACATTGTACCGAATCGCTAATATATATAAGTATTGCGTTAATTTTACAAACTCGGCTGGGGTGAACTGATAAAAAGCTGCCATTAAAATGGTAAATGGCTGCTTGATATTGAAAAATTCAAATCCTTCTAAATACTTTTTTACGTTACGGTATTCAACTTCTTGTTGCCCCCACCATTCATCATGGGGATGTAAAAGGGAAGCATAAACGGGGGCATATTCACTTAAAGAACGAAGATAAGAATGTGCTTTTTCAGGAATGTTCGCTATTTTTCGTATCGAAGAAAAAAGTTCTTTTTTCGTGACTTGTATTGCTTGGAAATTGTGATGGTACCGAATAAAATCCGAAAAATTATTATCCCCTAATTGAACCACAATTTCTGACCAACTTTCATCTAAATGATTCAAGTCGTTTTCTGGAATATCATCATTTTTTGTAGCGATGGAAAAAATATAATTTTTCAACAAATCGGGCGTAGAAAGCTGAACACCGCGTGCATTTAAGGTTTCAAATACTTTGTAGGCGTTAATATCATCTTGCACTACAATTTTAGTGAAAAATAAACTCGATGCGATGCGCTCAATAAATTCTGCAATTTCTTGCCCTGTTTGACCCATTGCATCGCATTTCGTCTCAAAAAATTTGAAGCAATTATGGATAAGTTTATTGGTGCTGGTAATACCTCGCTTATTAGATACTTGCAAAGTTGTGCATAGTTCTTTGAAATTCCTTCCGTTGTTTCTATTTAAAGATAGCTTGCTATCTACATTCAAAGAAATTGGATTTTGCGCACCAATATAACGGCTACGCAGTATATTCAATCGGATATGATTTTCATCCGCTGCATTGTGGGTATTGGCTAGTTTTTGGATTCTTTTAATAGCGGCTAATATCAACAAAGAAAGAGTAACAATGCGTTGCTGACCATCAATAATATCAAAATCATGCTGTCCTTTTCTTTGTAAGACAACATACCCCATATAATGGTTTTTTTCTTGCGGGAGCGATTCAATATCCTCCCACAGATATTCCCATTGTTCCTTATCCCACGCATAATCCCGTTGAAAGCGAGGAACTTGGTATTTCATGCCATTTCCAATCAATTCTTGAAAGGTTTGATTCGATGGCTCTATGTGCATGAATGACATTTTTATTTCCTTTCATGGTTGCGTGATGTCATGGCAGTGGCACAGCGGCAATCAGGGCTTGCACTTGTTCTAGCACGCCGCGCCCTGCGTCCGATGTCGTGATTAAACGGTGGGCAATGGTTTGGGGGAGGATGGATTGGACATCGTCGGGGGCGACATAATTGCGTCCGCTTAATAAGGCACGGGCTTTGGCGGCTCGCAATAAAGCAATACCGGCACGGGGACTTAATCCTTGCAAAAACCACTGTCCCGAACGGGTTGCGGCAATCAAATCCTGCACGTAATCCAACAACGGCGGCGCGGCATGAATGGCTTGCACTTGATTTTGCAAATCCTGCAATTCTTTCAACGTCAGCAGAGCGGGGAGGTTGCTCACCAAATCACGCCTATCTTTGCCAGACAACAATTCGCGTTCCGCTGCACGGCTGGGGTAGCCTAGCGAAATACGCATCAAAAAACGGTCAAGCTGCGATTCGGGCAGGGCGTAAGTTCCAAGCTGATCCAGCGGATTTTGCGTGGCAATCACAAAAAAAGGTTGTGGCAAGGGGCGAGTTTCGCCTTCAATGGTGACTTGCTTTTCTTCCATCGCCTCCAGCAAAGCGCTTTGGGTTTTGGGGCTTGCGCGGTTGATTTCGTCGGCTAATAAAACCTGCGCAAAAATCGGACCCGGGTGAAAAATGAATTTCTCATTCGCCCGCTCATAAACGGAAACCCCAGATAAATCCCCCGGCATCAAGTCCGAAGTGAATTGCACGCGCGAAAATTGCAACCCCAATGTGCGTGCCAGCGCGTGGGCAAGCGTGGTTTTGCCAACTCCGGGGACATCATCAATCAACAAATGCCCGCCGGCGAGAAGGCAGGCTACACAGTCTTGAATTTGCGATTCTTTACCCACAATGACCGTGTTAAGCTGATTCAAAATGGTTTGAAGTTTGATAGGTGGTTCCATGATGGATGATTTTCAGGTTTGGTTGAATGGATTATTACGCCCTGCGGTGTTGTTGGAATTGTTCGCACTCTTATTGTGTACTGTATTGGCATGGGGATTCGTGATCGGTCTGCGCAGAAATGCGGAACGTAGCCCAGAACGAAACCCAGAACGTAAGCTCGAACCCTCCATTTGGTTCGGTACGCAAGGGATTGATGGTGCGTTATTCCCGATTGTGCTGCTATGCCAGACCTACGGGGTGTATTTGGGGTTGAAGCATCAGCATCAGGAGGTGGTGATCTTCAAAGTAGCGATTCCGATGCTCATGGCGTTGGTGGTGATTCGTATCGGTGCCAAAGTATTGCACGCCGCATTCGCCCAAGCCCGCTGGGCGCGTGCCTTGGAGCACAGTATTTCATGGATGGCATGGTTATCGGTGGTGCTGTGGGTGAGTGGTTTATTGCCGATGGTGTTGAACGAATTAGACCAAATTAACTGGAAAATGGGCAATAGCACCATGTCGGTTCGCACGTTGATAGAAGGCTTGCTCACCACCGGCGCGGTGCTGATTGTGACGTTGTGGGTTTCGGCATGGATAGAAAAACGGCTGCTCCACGGTGCATCAGGCGGGGATTTATCGTTGCGCACGGCATTCAGCCACGCCACCCGTGCTATTTTGCTGCTGATTGGTTTGGTGTTTGCGCTATCTTCGGCGGGGATTGATTTAACGGCGCTCTCGGTGCTAGGTGGTGCATTGGGGGTTGGCGTGGGGTTGGGTTTGCAAAAACTCGCGGCAAACTATATCAGCGGCTTTGTGATTTTGGCAGAACGCAGTATGCGCATCGGTGATAGCGTGCGGGTGGATAATTTTGAAGGACAAATCACCCATATCAATGCCCGTTATACCGTGGTGCGCTCTATTGCCGGACGGGAGGCGATTATTCCCAATGAATTGCTTATCAATAACCGCGTGGAAAATTTTTCGCTGGCCGATCCCAAAGTCGTACAAAAAACCCATATTTCGGTGGGCTATCACAGCGATGTCGATTTGGTTCGCCGTTTATTGGTGGAAGCCGCTTTGGCACAACCGCGTGTCTTGCGTGATCCGTCTCCGGCGGGATTCTTGGCAGCGTTTGGTGAAAACAGTTTGGAATTCACTCTGCAATACTGGATTGCCGACATCGAAAAAGGAGAATTGGGATTACGATCGGATATTAATCTCGCCATCCTCAAAGCGATGCGAGAAAATAGCATTGAAATCCCCTTCCCGCAACGTGTGGTACATCAACGTTAAATGGTCTTCAAATTTTTGAATGGGCAACGGCGAACCAAATAAAAAACCTTGGAATTTGGTTCCGCCTTGGACGAGGAGGATGTTTTTTTGTTCAACCGTTTCCACCCCTTCGGCAATCACATCAAAGCCCATGCTTTTTGCCATGCCAATAATGGTCCGGGTAATAATCCAATCATTCCCCGGAGCAGTTAAATCGCGCACAAAGGTGCTGTCGATTTTTAATTGGTCTAAAGGCAGCCTTTTAATATATTGCAGAGAAGAATAACCACTGCCAAAATCATCCAATGCAAACCGAATGCCCAATGCCCGCAGCGCATGGATTTTGGTCACAATACTTTCGATATTGTCCAGCATAATGCTTTCCGTCAATTCCAAGGTGAGCAAATACGGGCGGATACGATGGTGCATAACCGCATGGTGGATATTGCTTACCAATTTGCTGTGGTTGAATTGTTTAACGCTGACGTTAATCGAAAGACGCAAATCGGCGGTGATTTTGTTCTTTTGCCACCGTGCCAGTTGCGCACAGGCTTGGTTAATTACCCATTGACCGATGGGCAAAATCAACCCGGTATCTTCGGCTACGGTGATAAATTCTTTGGGGGAAATAATGCCGCGTTCGGGATGTATCCAGCGCAATAAAGCCTCTGCCCCAAAAGGCTGACCTTGCTCATTCACCTGCACTTGGTAATACATGACAAACTGTTCTTCTTGCACAGCTTTATACAAATCGTTTTCAAGCTGCATTTTGTCATCCAAGGTGACTTGCATGGTTTGGTCGAACAAACGCACGGTGTTTCGGCCGGATTTTTTTGCCTCATACATCGCAATATCGGCTTGCTTCAGCAATTCTTCGACACTATCCACCGTCGAACTCACCAGCGTGATGCCAATGCTGAACGTAATATGGTATTGGGTGTTTTGCAGCAGGTATTTTTTGCGGATATTGGTCAAAATCTTTTCTGCAATCCCCAACGCCATACGGGTTGCCTTGGCGGGGATGGCACTCAAACGCTCCAATAAAATAACAAATTCATCGCCCCCTAAACGGGCAACGGTATCGACTTCACGCACCGAATCGGTCAGGCGTTGCGCGACTTGTTGCAGCAGCACATCGCCCATTTCATGTCCCAATGTATCGTTGAGATTTTTGAATTTATCCAAATCCAAAAACAATAAAGCACCCAAAACACCATCACGGGCATTGGTTTTTTGTGCTTGTGTCAGCCGATCCAACAGCAAACGCCGGTTGGGTAATTGGGTTAAAGGACAATAAAAAGCGAGATGTTCCACTTGCTGCAAGGCGGCTTTCATGGCTTTATCGGCTTCTTGCAGCTCACGCATCGTTTGCTTGTGGCGGTTGATTTCTTGAATCAGTTGCACCGTGTTGTTCGCCAAATTCCCGTAGGTGGACAAAATAATGCCCACCAGCACTTGGGTAGAACCCCGCATTTCCTCTTTGGCATGGATTTTGGCTTCGGCAATGGAGTTTCCATCCTCCAAGCCCAGCACAATTTTCGCCATATAGCGATCGGTTTCCAAGATGTGCGATACCAACCAGTGGGTGAGAAACTCCAACACCTCCGCCACCACCACTTCAGCGGGTTTGTCGTCCTTGGCATTTTTCATTGCCATTACGGTGGTCGTAAAGCGGTTGTGTCCTTCAATATGCCCCGCCAACATCGTTTCGCCTTGGAAATGTTTTTCCCATATCGTTTCTTCAGAATCAAAATGGTAAACGGCGTAATCGGTCAGCTCATCAAAGATCGTATGAAGCCCCGACAAATCCGATTGGTATGCCACATAGTTCGATAATTTATTCAGCAACTGTGCCAACTGGCGGTGTTGCTCATCAATGAGCGCAATGCCCGTATTGAAATTTTCATCCCAAGGGAAAATCTCAATCAAATTCATACACGCTCCTTTTTTGAAACAATAATGCCAGCACACAACGTTGAACTTTCACATACGTTCGGTATAAATTTCGGTATCTTACGCAAGACGACTTTCTTTCTAAAAAAAGCACGGTCGTTCTATTAGAATAGAGATTGACGTGTACGTAAACCATAAACAACCCCAAAAAACCTTCAACCGATGGAGATAGACTGAAATGAAAGCACTGGTCGCAGTAAAGCGTGTGGTGGACTACAACGTGAAAGTTCGCGTTAAATCGGACAACACGGGTGTAGAAACTACCAATGTCAAGATGAGCATGAATCCCTTTGACGAAATTGCGGTCGAAGAGGCAGTGCGTTTGAAGGAAAAGGGCATTGTGACCGAAATTATTGCCGTATCCTGCGGCGTAGCCCAATGCCAAGAAACCCTGCGCACGGCAATGGCAATCGGTGCCGACCGTGCTATTTTGATCCAAACCGATGTCGAATTGCAGCCTTTGGCAGTTGCCAAATTGCTCAAAGCCGTGGTGGATAAAGAGCAACCCAGCTTGGTGATTTTGGGCAAGCAAGCGATTGATGACGACGCGAATCAAACCGGACAAATGCTAGCAGCGTTGGCGAATATGCCCCAAGGTACGTTCGCTAGCAAAGTTGCCGTGGCGGATGGAAAAATCCATGTTACGCGCGAAGTGGATGGCGGTTCAGAAACCGTATCGCTCACCTTACCCGCTGTTGTGACCACCGATTTGCGCTTGAACGAACCGCGCTACGTCACCCTGCCCAACATCATGAAGGCAAAGAAAAAGCCGATGGAAACATTAACGCCCAGTGCCTTGGGTGTGGATGTCACGCCTCGCCTGAAAACCCTGAAAGTCGCCGAACCTGCGAAACGCAGCGCGGGAATCAAAGTCGCTAATGTGGCGGAATTGATCGCTAAATTGAAAACCGAAGCCAAAGTTCTTTAAGGTAATCAAGGAATTCAAGGAATTCAAGGAATTTTATTATGACCTCTCTCGTTATTGCAGAACACGACAACGTATCCATCAAAGCCGCCACCCTGAACGCCGTCACCGCTGCGGCACAATGCGGTGGTGATGTCCATGTGCTGGTGGCTGGCAACCAAGCCCAAGCCGCCGCTGCTGCTGCTGCCCAAATCGCCGGTGTGAGCAAAGTGTTGCACGCCGATGGCGAAGCTCTGGCACACGGTCTGGCAGAAAATGTTGCCGCCCAAGTGTTGGCACTTGCGAGCGGATACAGCCACATTGTGTTTGCGGCGACCGCATCGGGCAAAAATGCTGCGCCCCGTGTCGCCGCGTTGTTGGACGTTGCGCAAATTTCAGACGTAACCAAAGTGATTAGCGCCGATACCTTTGAGCGCCCCATCTACGCAGGTAACGCCATCGCCACCGTACAAAGTGCCGATAGCACCAAAGTGCTGACCGTTCGTGCAACGAATTTCGATGCAGCGCCCGCCACTGGTGCGAATGCAGCTATCGAAAGTGTAGCAGCCGTTGCTTCTAGTACGCAGTCTAGCTTTGTGGGCAGCGAAATCGCCAAGAACGACCGCCCCGAATTGACCGCTGCCAAAATCATCGTTTCCGGTGGTCGTGCTTTGGGTTCTACCGAAAAATTCGATGCCATTTTGACTCCGCTAGCCGACAAACTCGGTGCAGCCATTGGAGCCAGCCGTGCGGCAGTGGATGCAGGTTATGCCGCCAATGATTTGCAAGTGGGGCAAACCGGAAAAATCGTTGCGCCGCAGTTGTACATTGCCGTGGGTATCAGCGGTGCGATTCAGCACTTGGCAGGTATGAAAGACAGCAAGGTGATTGTTGCTATCAACAAAGACCCCGAAGCCCCGATTTTCAGCGTTGCCGATTATGGTTTAGTCGCTGATTTGTTTGAAGCCATTCCTGAACTCACCCAATCACTGTAATCCTTCAAAAATCCTTAAAAATCATGTCCTATACCGCACCCGTGAAAGATATGTTGTTCAATATCGAGCATCTGGCTCGTATTGACCAAATCGCGCAAATCCCCGGTTTTGAAGATGCCGGACTGGATACCGCCCAAGCCGTGCTGGAAGAAGCTGCCAAGTTCACGGGTAGCGTCCTCGCACCTTTGAACCGCGAAGGCGATGTGAATCCCTCTAGCTGGAAAGACGGCAACGTCACCGCGACGGCGGGTTTCAAAGCGGCTTATGAGCAGTTCACCGAAGCGGGCTGGCAAGGTTTGCAACACCCTGCCGATTTTGGCGGACAAGGTTTGCCCAAAACCATCGGTTCCGTTGTGGGTGAGATGATTAACAGCGCCAATATGAGCTTTGCGCTGTGCCCCTTGTTGACCGACGGCGCAATCGAAGCCTTGCTAACTGCGGGTTCGGATGCGTTGAAAGCCACGTATTTGGAAAACCTCGTAAGCGGCAAATGGACAGGGACGATGAACCTGACCGAACCCCAAGCCGGTAGCGATTTGGCGGCAGTGCGTACCCGCGCCGAAACCCTGCCCGATGGAAGCTACCAAGTCTTCGGCACGAAAATTTTCATTACGTGGGGCGAGCACGATATGGCGGAGAACATCATTCATTTGGTGTTGGCACGGGTGCAGGGTGCTCCAGAGGGCGTGAAAGGGATTAGCTTATTTGTCGTTCCCAAATTCTTGGTGAATGCCGATGGTTCCTTGGGCGCACGCAACGATGTGGATTGCGTCAGCATCGAACACAAAATGGGCATCAAAGCCAGCCCCACCGCCGTGTTGCAATTTGGCGATAACGGTGGCGCAATCGGCTACCTTGTCGGCGAAGAAAATCGCGGTTTGGAATATATGTTCATCATGATGAACGCCGCCCGCTACGGTGTAGGCGTTCAAGGGATTGCGATTGCCGAACGTGCCTACCAAGCTGCGGTTGCTTACGCCCGTGAGCGCGTGCAAAGCCGCACCATCATTGAGCATCCCGATGTTCGCCGTATGCTCATGACCATGCGTGCCACCACCGAAGGTTGCCGTGCAATGGCAAGCGTTGCCGCCGCCGCTTACGATACCACCCACAACCATCCCGATGCCGAAGTCCGCAAAGCGAACCAAGCGTTTTACGAATTCCTCGTCCCCCTCATCAAAGGCTATAGCACCGAGATGAGTTTGGAAGTCACTTCGCTGGGCGTGCAAGTGCATGGCGGCATGGGCTTTATCGAAGAAACCGGCGTAGCACAATACTACCGCGATGCCAAAATTTTGACGATTTACGAAGGCACCACCGCCATTCAAGCCAACGATTTGGTCGGTCGCAAAACCGCCCGTGACGGCGCACAAACCGCCAAGGGCATCGCCGCCCAAATCGAAGCCACCGAATCGCAACTGCTGGAAAACGGTAGTGCCAATGCGGTAGCCGTCGCCAAACGCCTGAAAACCGCGCGGGAAGCCTTTGTGGATGTCGCCGAGTTCGTAGCCGCCAACTTCAAAACCCAACAAGCGGCTGTCTTTGCAGGTAGCGTGCCCTACTTGATGCTGGCAGGTAACTTGATGGCGGGTTGGCAACTGGCGCGTTCCTTGTTGATCGCACAAGAGCAACTCGCAGCATGTAATGACGCAGCCTTTATGCAAGCCAAAATCACCACCGCCCGTTTCTACGCCGATCATCTGCTGGTCAAAGCATCCGGTCTGCGCGATAGCATCGTGGAAGGCGCAGACGCTACGATGGCTATGGCGTTGGAAGCGTTTTAATTTTCAGGCGCTCACACCCTGAATATCACGCGGGCAACCACAAGGGTTTCCCGCTACCCAATTTACTGTGCCATCATTCCTTGGGTATTCACCGTAATAATTTTGCCACGCCGTTTTAATACAAAATAACCCTTATCATGGGCGGCTTTGGTGACATCGTTTGGAATACTGAATCCGGCGATTCCACCATAGAACCGATAATTCTTAAATTCTGGGCTGTGGTCGCGCAAAAAATCAATATGCTCTTGCAATTGACCCAAATCTTTGGGATGAAATTTGGATTTAACTTCAATCACTGCTAAACTATTGCCGTTAATGAGCAATAAATCCAACTCGGTTTCTTTTCCTTTTTTACCGACCATGTGATTGGATAACACTTTATCAAACTGCATCGTGCCAATAACGGGTTCGTGCATCAAGGTATTGTAGAAAAATTCTTCAACCTCAGCCCCGCGATTATTCTCGGCACGACCTTGGGCTTTGTAAACCTTGTCGATGTCTTGGTGGGTTTTTTCAATATTTCTGCTGATGCGTTCAATGTTCGCGGTGGTTTGCGCAATACGCTCATCAAAACGATTCGATCGCTCCATGAGAAGTTTCATGCTTGCTGTGGTTTCATCCACGCGCATAGATGTTTGCTTGATTTGATCGTCAAGGCGTTCGTGTGAACGCATCAACGCAATAAACGCTTGCTGCATCGCAGGGGGGAATAGGTCAAAAGTTTCTTTTTCCATAGTTTACGCAAAATCAAATATCCACCGTATGAAACCCATAAGTTCCACGGTGGTAATCGGCAAAATAATGTCTTAGCGTTTTGCGTACCGTTTCAAACGCGATTTCATTCCACGGGATTTCGTTCTCGGCAAAGAGGCGGATTTCCATGGTTTCCGAGGGGCAGGGGGTGAATTGTGTATTCAACAAACGGGCGCGGTAAAAGAAATGCACTTGCCCCGCACGCACCACGTTCAGCACGGTAAATAGCGGCTGCATTTGGACTTCTGCCCCCGCTTCTTCCACCGTTTCACGCAGCGCACCTTCTGCGGTGGTTTCGCCTAGTTCCATAAAGCCAGCGGGAAGCGTCCACTTGCCTTTTTGGGGTTCGATATTGCGTTTGCACAGCAGCACTTTATCGTCCCAATGCGGCACCGTTCCCACGACATTGAGCGGATTTTCGTAATGCACAGCATGGCAACCCGTACAAACGGCGCGGGGCTTGGTGTCGCCGTCATCGGGTAGGCGGTAGGCGACTGCGGAACCGCAATCTTTGCAGTATTGAATGGGTTTGCGCATGGTATGTTTCCGTTTTTTGGTATGTTTCCGTTTTTTGCCGTGTTATTTGCCGTGTTTGTCGATGAGGCTACGGGCGGTTTGTAGCAGGTTTTTACCATTGAAGCCGCGCTTATCCATATCCGCGACCCATTCGGTTTCGACTTTCGCCGCTTGGTGTTTGAACTTTTGGGCATCGTTCGCGGGAATCATGTACACCACATTATTGCGCTCGGCAACCGCTTTGCGACCGATGGAATCGTTCGCCTCTTGGGTTTTTCCGAATAATCCCGAAAGCGCTAAACCGGAATTATTGTCCATCACCTTTTTCAAATCAGCGGGTAACGATTCGTAGCGCTTTTTGTTCATCGCCATGACAAACGTCGCGGTGTAGAGTGCGCCCACGCTTATCGGGAACTCACTATGAAAACGGGTAAGTTCCTGAATTTTGACCGATGGCAACACCTCCCACGGCAAAATGCAGGCATCCACACTGCCTTTGGAAAGCGCATCAGGAATCGACGGCAAGGGCATCCCCACCGGAATCGCGCCCAAATAGCCCAGCATTTTGGTCGTTTGGCGCGAAGGCCCTCGTACTTTCATGCCGCGCAAATCTGCCACCGTTTTAATCGGCTTGCTTTTGGAATGCAGCGCCCCCGCCCCATGTACGTTGAACGCCAGTACGTGCGTATCCTGAAACTCCTCGGCGGCTTGGGTTTGCACGTACTCCCACAACGCTTTGGAAGTGGCTTCGGCTTTGTTCATCATGAACGGCAACTCAAACACTTCGCTTTTCGGGAAGCGCCCTGCGCTGTAACCGGGCAGCGTCCACACAATATCCGCCACGCCGTCTTTGGCTTGATCGTAAAGCTGGGCTGGCGTACCCCCCATTTGCATGGCGGCATAACCTTCAAAGCGGATGCGCCCTTTGGATTCGCGCTCTACTTTATCCATCCACGGTTTCAACATCGTCAACCACACATTGGACATCGGAGCCATGAAGGTATGGAGTTTGAGCGTAATGACATCCTCCGCTTTTACTGCTGCTTGTGCGATATTTGCTCCCAAAATAGGAGCTACTAACGCAGATAGGACAAGGGCTTGAGCGGTTTTGAGTATTTTTCGGCGATTCATTATTGGATTCATTATTCCATTCCAATGACACCACAGGCAATACGCGCACCGGAGTTGCCTGTGGGTTGGGTTTTGTAATCGTCGGGGTCACGGTGAACAATCACGCTGCGTCCGACTACATTGGTAGCACCTGAATTCACGGTGAGGATGGGACTGCTATAACTAAAACGCGCGACACCATTCGCATCGGCTTTTAGGCTGACCAAATCACCGGCATGGTGTTCAGCATGGTCATGTGCGCCGTGGGCGGTTGCCAAGGGATTGAAGTGTCCGCCGGCACTCATGCCATCGCCGCTAGAGCAATCGCCTTTTTCGTGGATATGAAAGCCGTGTTCTTTATTAGAAGCCAAGCCCCACACTTCGCCCGTTACCCAAACGGCATTACTTTGCGGGACAAAGCGCACCAAACCGCTGACCGAATTCCCTTGGGTTGGACTTAATTTTGCATTGGCAGCAGGCTGCAAAGAAACCGAAGAGCACGCACCCAGCAGCAAAAAACTGGCAAGGGTAGATACTTTCAACATTGTCATAAAGGCATCCTCCAAAAAATCGTTACATGACGAATCCTATCAGCCATAAGCAAACGCTGGGGCAGAATAAAATTAAAAGCATACGCAGCGTATCGCTAATCAAAAACGGCATGA
>JBDKGR010000065.1:0-13622 GCA_039798085.1 Pseudomonadota bacterium | reverse complement strand
AAGCGCACGACCGCTGGACGAACCATTTCTTGCACAAATTCACCCAAGCGATTGGCCTGTCCACCCAGTTGGCGGGACAACTCTTTCATACGCTTATCAAAATCAACGCGGCTTTTTTCAGCTTCAATAGCGCGTTTTTCGGCTTCAATGCGGCTTTTTTCAGCGGCAGCTTCAAAAGCAGCAGCACGTTTTTCCGCAGCAGCGGCGTTCTCGCGCACGATTTGCTGGGTTTGCATGAGGGCACGCCACACATCGTTGAATGTAGGGGCGGGTGTAGAGAAGTCGGGGGATGTTTCAATGGTGTTCATGATGCCAATAGTCTAGCAAAGAACCAAAAAAGCCCCCGCTCCTATTTCAAGGAGCGGGGGCTTTTGCCATTACCTTCACGCACCGGAAGATACAACCAACCGAAAGCCTAATGCGTGGCAAACGTGGAGGACGGCTTCAAAAGGTGGTTTTTTATCTTCGTATAAAGATTGGTAAAGGTTAGTACGAATACCCCTAGCGCGGGCAGCTATTCCCAGTGCATGAACAAAATCACTCGCGTCACCTCCTTGGGCGGATGCGTTGAGAAAGGTTTTTATATCTTCCTCACTTTGAAGATGGGATGCAATGTCAAAAGGCATTATTTTTTCAGTCATGCTTCTTCCTCCAATTGACTCAACAAAAAATTCGCTTTTACTATGTCTCGTTTTTGGGTTGATTTAGTTCCACCTGCAAGTAACAAAACAATTTCAGTTTTTCGCAATGTGTAGTAAACACGTATTCCACCAGAAAAAAAACACCGTAGTTCAAAGAGATTATCAGTAATTGCCTTGTGGTCACCAAAATTACCATTTTCAATGCGTGCAAGTCGGGATAACAACTGCATCTTGCTGGGTTTATCAAGATTTGAAATCCAGCGGCTGAAAGTTTCTGTGCTTTTTAGCTCATATTGCATTTCATCATTCTAACCTTTCCCAATAAAAAGCCCCCACTCCTCGTTGCCAAGGGGCAGGGGCTTTTGCATTAGCTAACCTTTTTCTAACCAGCCCGTTGCCGAGCCAGAGAGTGAAGATTACGCCAAAGTGATGTAACCACCCGTTGCGTTGATAGTCGCATTAGACAAATCAACCAAACCGACCAATTTAACGATGTAGTCAGTAGCAGCAGTGTAGGTGTTAGTAGCAGCAACAGGGTTTGTTGTCGGAACATTATCCACTACGAGATAAGTGTTACCACCAGTTTGGAACCAGCTTACTTCAGCAGCGTTCGCCTTGCTGCAAGCTGCATTCAAGAAGGTCTGATAATCATCCACACCGCTCACCAGTTTAGCACCGAGTTTTGTACCAGCGACAGCAACATTGGCTACGTTCAAGTTGATACTATTAAAGTTGATAGCATCACCCACAGCTGCATCGGTTACAGTCGTGAAAATCGCGCTGGATGTGTTAGGTGCTTCAAGTTTCAGAACATCTTTACCCGCACCCAAGGTAATGGTATTGGATGCTTTGCTAGCGAAAGTACCCAAAGTGATGGTGTCATCGGCAGAACCGCCTTTCAGGGTCAGACCAGCTGTGGCAACAACTGCTTTATCACCACTGTCATCAAAAACAAACTTACCAGTAGCCGCAGAAGCATCAATCGAGCTAACACCAGGAACAGCTGTTGTTGCAGCAGCTTGTGTGTCTGTACCGAAGCTAGTACCGGTGATCAGCGTCAAATCAGACGAACCAGTGATAGTCAAGGTTTGCAGGTTTTTGTCAGATATGGTGATGGTGTTCGCTGTACCAGTTGCTACGCCATTGGAGACGATGCTCAATTTTTCAACGCCATCCGTTGTCACTGTACCAGCAGCTACTGCTACAGGAGTGCTTGCAGTGCTTGCAACAGTGAGTGTGAACGCATCGCTAGAGCCAGAAGAATCTTTCAGGGCAACTGTGGTGGTTTGACCAGTAGAAGCAGTGATGGACAAGCCAACACCAGCCGCTACATTGGAGAAGGTTGCTGCACCGCCCAAACTGCCTTCGGTCAGGCCTGTGAAGCCAGTAGCATCGAACGTACCAGACGCACCAGCTCCCGCACCCAAGGTTTCAAAGCCAGTGATACCGGGGACGGTGGAGTAACCAGCGGAGCCAGAAACACGCAGCGTGTCGTTACCTGCACCGCCATCAATAGAACCGCCTGTTCCCAAAGTGTGAGTAGCTACAAAAGTGAAGTTCACAGTGTCATCACCTTCGCCCAATGTGTTGGCAACTGTGGATGCACCAGCACCACCGTTAGCAGCAAGAGGAACAGTAATCGTATCAGCACCTGCGGCACCCACGAATTTTTGACCAGCAGCCAAAGCTTGGGTCACAACCACACCTTTGGTGTTGGTGCTGGTGATAACAGCAGCAGCATCCAATGTGTCAGCGGTGATAGTTACTTTGGCATCACCTGCAACATTAACAGCTTTGGTAACGCCTGTAGCACCAACCAAGTTATTAACGGTCAAATCTTTACCCGTAGCGGTCAGATTAACAGTAGCAGCCTTAACAGTGGTGAAGGAAGCAGCACCAGCAGCACCTGTGTTCACAACATTCAGGGTAGTAGCGATAGCATCAGTCACGTTGCTACCCAAAGTACCGTTGGTATTAACGGTCAGGGTATGTGCTGCTGTAGCATTGGTCACAGTCACGTCACCAATTTGCTTGGTCAAGTTCAAGGTGGTCAAGCCCTTGGATTCCAAAGTGGCGGCTTCTGTGCCAGTCAGAGATACGGTGGTCAAAGTGCTACCAACTGCAGCAGAGTTACCGGATGTATCTTTGATCATCACAGTACCACCACCAGTTACATTAGCAGCAGTGATAGCATTTGCAGCGGCAGTTTGACCTACGTTGACCGCAGCACCTGCACCCGCAGTGATATTCAATACACCACCACTACCTACCACAGTAACAGTACCTGTACCTGCTGAACCTTGTGTTGTTATAGCGACGGTCGGAGCGGTGGTAAAACCGTTGCTAGTGAAGTCAGTAGCAGCCAAATCGGTTTTAGTGTTGGCAATTTTGCTGGTCAAGGTAATGACCGCACCGGAAGATGTGGCTGTCCAGTTTGTGCCCAAAGCAGCATTGTATGCAGCAACGAACGCAGAAGCAGAAGCAGTAGCATCTACATCCGCAGTAGCACCCACTGTACGGGTAAAGTTATCAAATGTCATAGTTTGAGTTGCAGTAGCGGCAGCATTAACTGTAACGCTAACTACTTCCTTCGTACCACTACCATTAGCCGCAGCGGTAACTGTTGTAGTGTTGAAAGCGGTAACGAGTACAGGACCAGGATTACCTGCCGAAACGCTCAGTTCAGTAACGCCAGACAGGTTCGCTGCGGTTGCATCAGCAGTGAAGCCAAGACCGCCTGTATTGATAGAAACTTTTTCAACATTAACGATAGAAGCGCTGCTGTCAAGAGTTATGCCACTCAGCAATGCAGTCAGTGTGTCTTTCCCTGCACCGCCATCCAGTTTGTCGAATGCATTCAAGCTATTATTTGCACCAGCGTTGAATGTGTCATCACCTACCGTACCTGTGAAGGTATCCACACCACTAGTCAGTGTGTAAGTGTTGCCAGAAGATAACGCTCCGGGTGCGCTGGGGTTCGCGTTGCCGCTAATAGAATAGGTATAGGAGGCGGTAACTTCGTTGTTCCAAGCGGCGGCGGCGGCGGTGTAAACGGCTTGGTTGCCTGTGGCATTTTCCAAACCAGACAAAATAGTAGCCAGTTGCAGAACGATAAAGCCACGGGTATCGGCAGTTACTTGACCGTTGGTGCCAGTAACTTTGGAACCAAAAGCAGCAAAATAATCGGTCAGAGCGGACTCCAAAGCAGCAACCGAAGTATCAGTTGTGGGCAGAATGCCCATGTTGGTCAGCACTTTCTTGGAAAGTTCTGCGTTGGATAAACCAGCAAAGCTTGCACCGAATTCATTGGCAAAGGCTTGCTCACCAACACCATTAGCACCGTTAGGACCGGTAATGCGATTGACTTGGTTGGAAAAAACAGCTGTAGATGGAGACGTATCGGTGAACGCACGGTTCAGATAGGAAACGGTGGCAGATGCGCCAAAAACTTGAATCGTCATGGTAACTTCCTCAATAAGGGTTAAAAAACAAAGTTGCAACTTGTTAAGTTCACCGTAACCCTTTGCGTTCATCGCAGAAGACACGGCTAGCTTGGAATGGATTGTAGCGAAGCCTTGCAGGGCGTGGATTCAAGTTGTGTGATGGGGATCACCAAATCATAGTGATAATTATGTAATTGTGCTGCTAAAAGGAGACAGAAGGTATGAGCACCCTCCACATCACCCCCTACGAGCGGGATGTATTCGCATGGGCGAACGAACAAGCCGCGTTCATTCGTGCTGGGCGATTTGAATTATTGGATTTAGAAAACATCGCCGAGGAGATTTTGGACGTGGGCAAAAGTGAGAAACGAGAGATCGCCAGCCGCATGGCGGTGCTATTGGCGCATTTGTTGAAGTGGAAATTTCAGCCGCAATTTCAGGGTAAAAGCTGGAGAGCCACTATCAAGGTTCAACGTAAATCTATTGCTGTGCATCTACTGCAAGTTCCTAGTTTGAAGCCCAAACTATACGATACCGAATGGCTCATCATGGTGTGGGATGACGCACGCCTTGCCGCAAGCCGAGAAACCAAAATAGATTTTGATGATTTCCCCGAAACCAGCCCGTGGAGTATGGAAGAAATTTTGCAAGAAGGATGGTTACCCGAATGAACACCCTGAATTGCACCCAAAGCATCACCCCCTACGAGCGGGACGTATTCGCATGGGCGAACGAACAAGCCGCGTTCATTCGTGCTGGGCGATTTGAGTTATTGGATTTAGAAAACATCGCCGAGGAGATTTTGGACGTGGGCAAAAGTGAAAAACGCGAATTAGCAAGCCGTATGGCAGTGTTATTGGCACATTTATTGAAATGCAAATACCAACCCGAGAAACTTGGTAGCAGTTGGCGTAGAACAATCAAAGAGCAACGCAAAGAAGTTGGCTTTTGCTTAAAAGAGACACCCAGCCTGAAGCCTCAACTCGATGGCTCCGAATGGATAAGCGGTGTATGGAGCAAAGCCGTACTCATTGCCGCGAACGAAACCGGATTAGGCGATTTCCCCGAAGTCTGCCCTTGGGACATGAATAACGTGTTGCAAGAAGGATGGTTACCCGAATGAACACCCTGAATTGCACCCAAAGCATCACCCCCTACGAGCGGGACGTATTCGCGTGGGCGAACGAACAAGCCGCCTTCATTCGTGCTGGGCGATTTGAGTTATTGGATTTAGAAAACATCGCCGAGGAGATTTTGGACGTGGGCAAAAGTGAGAAACGAGAGATTGCCAGCCGCATGGTGGTGCTGCTAGGGCATTTGCTGAAATGGAAATTTCAACCCACTAAGCGCAGCACCAGTTGGCAACGCACGATGAAATTACAACGTAGATTGATTGATGACCATCTCGATGAAGTTCCAAGTTTACGTCCACAGCTAAAAGATGAAAAATGGAAGTGGCGTGTGTATAGCGATGCCGTCGCTTTGGCACTCAAAGAAACAAGGCTGGATTCCGAGGTTTTCCCCGAAGTCTGCCCTTGGAGTATGGAAGCAATTTTGCAAGAAGGATGGTTCCCAGAATGAAGCACTTGTGGGATATGTTGCCCCCTATACTGGATGCGGTTGAGCAAGCCAAAGCAGAGCTTGATACCAAGCGTCCTTTACCGTTGTACACGGTAGCATCGCTACGCGAAAAAATTGCATTGGATTGGACGTACCATTCCAACGCAATAGAGGGGAATACACTCACACTACGCGAAACCAAAGTGGTGTTGGAGGGGATAACCGTAGGTGGGAAAACCCTGCGTGAACATTGCGAGGCGATCAATCACCGTGACGCTATTCTCTATGTTGAAGCGATTGTGGCGAACCAAGAGCCAATCACTGAACGCACCATCAAAGATATTCATGCGCTGGTATTGAAGGGAATTGCACCGGACGAAGCAGGGCGTTATCGCCGAGAAAATGTCGTAATTTCTGGTGCAAGCAGCACCCCGCCTGATTTTCTTCATGTGCATGAAGCGATGAAAGTATTTCATATATGGTGCGAAACATCCAATCAAATTGGCATCAACCCGATTGCACGGGCGGCGGAACTGCATACGCGGTTTGTAGAAATTCATCCGTTTGTTGATGGTAATGGGCGAACTGGGCGTTTACTCCTCAATTTGAGTTTGATGCAGGCGGGCTATCCTCCTGCAATTATTCAAAAGGAAGAGCGCAATCGTTACTATGATGTGTTGGATGAAGCGTGCGTTACACATTGCTACGATGGTGTCACGCTATTGGTTGCGGAGGCTGTGAAGCGTTCGTTGGATACGTATCTTGGATTACTGAAATGAGCACCCTCCACATCACCCCCTACGAGCGGGACGTATTCGCATGGGCGAACGAACAAGCCGCGTTCATTCGTGCTGGGCGATTTGAATTATTGGATTTAGAAAACATCGCCGAGGAGATTTTGGACGTGGGCAAAAGTGAACAACGGGAAATTGCCAGCCGCATGGCGGTGCTATTGGCACATTTGTTGAAATGGAAATTTCAGCCGCAGTTTCAGGGTAAAAGTTGGAGGGCAACGATTAAAACCCAGCGTCAGGCGATTGGAGATCATCTGGAGGATGTACCTAGTTTGCGCCAAAAGTTGCGTGACGAAAAATGGCTGCATGGCGTTTATCGGGATGCGCGGCTATCGGCAAGCAAAGAAACCAAAATAGATTTTGATGATTTCCCCGAAACCAGCCCGTGGAGTATGGAAGAAATTTTGCAAGAAGGATGGTTACCCGAATGAACACCCTGAATTGCACCCAAAGCATCACCCCCTACGAGCGGGACGTATTCGCATGGGCGAACGAACAAGCCGCGTTCATTCGTGCTGGGCGATTTGAATTATTGGATTTAGAAAACATCGCCGAGGAGATTTTGGACGTGGGCAAAAGTGAACAAAATGAACTGGCAAATCGCATGGCGATTTTGCTCATGCACCTGATTAAATGGGAATTTCAACCGCATTTTCGGGGGAACAGTTGGGCGACTACCATCCGTAACCAGCGCAAAGCCATTCTCAAAAGATTGAAGAACACACCCAGCCTGAAACCCAAAATCTATGATGCTGAGTGGATGGAAGAGGTATGGGATGATGCTATGGAAAAAGCATCGGGAGAAACAGGCATCGGTGTGGATAAATTTCCCGAGGTCTGTCCTTGGGATATGAATGACGTATTGCAAGAAGGATGGTTGCCTTGACTTCCCACGATTTACAAGCATACGCCCACACGTTGCGCTTACCTTTACTCGATGTTGCGGTGCTAGATACTGCCAGTATTGCAGGTGTCGATGGAATTACTCCCGCATTTTTAGAAACCCATGTGCTGCTGCCCCTAGCACCCTTCCACAATAGTTACCGCGTTGCCAGTGGAATGCCCTTGAAATCGGCAGCGGTTGATGCGTTGGCGCAATTTTTGGGTTGCCCCATCGCGCTAGAACTCGCGCCCAATGCGTGGATTGCCGAGCAATTAAAACGCATCTACAGCACCGAACTCGCCTTTTCATCCTCATCCGCTGCCAAAGACGAAAGCGGCGAAGATGAAATCGCCGATGATGACCTCGAAACCCTCAAAGCCCTTGCAGGTGATGCGCCCGTCGTGAAGTTGGTGCAAAGCATTTTGACCCGCGCCATTGAACGCCGCGCCTCCGATGTGCATTTTGAAGTCTCGCAGCAGCGTTTTCGCGTGCGTTTTCGCATTGACGGCGTGTTAGCAGATGTCGAAACGCCTTCCAAACGCTTGTATCTACCCACGATTTCGCATTTGAAGCTCCGCGCCAAAATGAATATCGCCGAGCGTCGCCTACCCCAAGACGGGCGCATGAAAATGGATTTAGCGGGGCGGCAAGTTGATATGCGTGTTTCCACCGTGCCTACCGTGCATGGTGAAAGCATGGTGATTCGTTTATTGGATCAAGGCCCCGGTTTAATGGGATTGGAATCGCTAGGCTTTGACGCAGAAAAACGCGCGGTATTTGAAGCCGCCATTTTGCAACCCCACGGCATGATTTTGGTGACGGGCCCCACGGGTAGCGGCAAAACCAGTACGCTGTATGCGGCACTGGGGCGCGTCAACAATACGGGCAACAAAATCATCACGGTGGAAGACCCCGTGGAATACCAAATCGACGGTATCAACCAAATCCAAGTCAAAGCGCAAATTGATTTGAATTTTGCCAGTGCCCTGCGTTCCATCGTGCGGCAAGACCCCGACATCATTATGGTGGGCGAGATTCGGGATAAAGAGACGGCAGAAATCTCGATTCAATCCGCGCTGACGGGGCATTTGGTTTTTTCCACTTTGCATACCAACGATTCATTTGGTGCTCCGCATCGGCTGATGGAAATGGGGATGGAGAGTTATTTAATCGCTTCTTCGGTTGTGTTGATTGTGGCGCAGCGGCTGGTGCGGATTATTTGCCCACATTGCAAAGAAACCACCATCCCCAACCAAGCAGATTTGGCATTTTTGCAAGAAGAGGGCGTAGATACCCGCACGGTGAAACACCTCTACCACGGCATGGGCTGCCACCATTGCGGTAATTCGGGTTACAGTGGACGCACGGGCATTTACGAGCTGTTGCCCATGACCCCTGTGATTAAAGAAGCCATCATCAAAAAATTATCCGCCGAGGGCGTGCGCCAATGCGCCTTGAAAGAGGGTGTGCTAACCATGCGGCAAGACGGCATCCAAAAAGTGCTGGAAGGCATCACCACCCTCGAAGAACTGGCGCGGGTAACGCGGCAGGAGCTGTGAAGCAATCTATTGCCCTATCATTCCCGTATGGCAAAATTTTTCAATAACGCAGGCCCCAGCGTAGCGGGCGACCATTTTCTAATCGACCCGTTGAATCGGATTGATGTAGAAAGCATTCAAAGTTTAATCAACGAGAAACGTTACTTCGTGCTGCACGCGCCGCGCCAAACGGGAAAAACAACGTGTTTGCTGGCGCTTATGCAGCACTTGAATACGCAGGGAAAATATCGGGCGTTGTATGTGAATATCGAAGGTGCACAAGCTGCACGAAGCGATATTCAGGAGGGAATTTCGGCTATTTGCAGTGCCTTTGTGCGTTCAGCAGCTATTTATTTGAACGACAAAGCGCCTAGCAGTTGGTTGTCTAACGAAGGAAATTCGGTTGCAGTATCTGACCGTTTTGCATCGTTACTCGCGCACTGGAGTGCATCCGATCCCACAGGTCAAAATCGCCCCGCCATATTGTTTTTGGATGAAGTCGATGCCTTGGTA
Organism: Pseudomonadota bacterium; assembly: GCA_039798085.1. Taxonomy (GTDB): domain Bacteria; phylum Pseudomonadota; class Gammaproteobacteria; order Burkholderiales; family Burkholderiaceae_C; genus Allorhodoferax. The sequence goes on along the minus strand of JBDKGR010000065.1, from coordinate 4,250 downwards.
GGCGATACGTTAATTTCTTTATTGCGCCAAATTCGTGCTGGATATGCCCAACGCCCTCTTTATTTCCCGCAAACTGTTATTTTGTGCGGTGTCCGCGATGTACGGGATTACAGAATCCATACGGCACACCACGAAATTATTACGGGTGGTAGTGCATTTAATATCAAAGCCGAGTCATTGCGATTGGGTAATTTTAATAAAGAAGAAACCATTGAATTATGGAAACAGCATACCGAAGAAACGGGACAATTATTTGATAACGCAATTTGGAATGAATTGTGGTTAGATACCGAAGGTCAGCCGTGGTTAGTTAATGCGTTGGGTTATGAATGTACTTGGAAAGATAAATCATCCCGTGATCGCAGTAAATTGATTGGTTTAGAGCAATATAAACAAGCCCGTGAACGGTTGATTTACAGTAGAACAACGCATTTAGATGCTTTATCGGACAAACTCCGAGAACCGCGTGTCAATCGCATTGTCGCCGATGTCATATCGGGGGAAGAATACGCCAGTGCAAGTAGCCAATATCTGAGTGATGACCAAGAGTATGTTGCTGATTTAGGACTGATTGCCACACGCCCGCAAGTCCGCATTGCCAATCGCATTTATCGTGAAGTTATTCCGCGTGAATTGACTTGGGTAACACAAACACGTATTACCCATGAGCAAGCATGGTATCTCACACCAGAACGCCGTTTAGATATTCCCAAATTATTAGAAGCCTTTCAGCAGTTTTTTAGAGAACATTCCGATGCGTGGATAGATGGATTTTCTTTCAAAGAAGCCGGCCCGCAATTATTACTACAAGCCTTCTTACAACGCATTGTGAATGGCGGCGGACGCATTAACCGCGAATATGGATTAGGGCGCAAACGCACTGATATTTTCATCGAATGGCCTGTTGATGAAGAAAAAGGGTATTTCGGTGAAGTACAGCGTATTATTTTAGAATTAAAACTCTGGAAAAAAGGGAGTTTAGATGCGGTGTTAAATATCGGAATCCCGCAAACGGTGGATTACGCGCAAAATATCGGAGCGAACGAAGCCCACCTCATCATCTTCGACCGCCGCCCCAATACCCCTTGGGATGAACGCATCTGGCACAAGCAAGAAACCCATGCCGGATGGACTATTGGCGTTTGGGGGGCGTGACAAATCTTTTCACTGTCCCCAACGAAACGACACCAGTTGCTGCTTCGTTGGTTTACTTTGCGCTCTAGTTTTCTGGCTAGAGAAAATCTACGCCGCCTCTCTCCATCCCCATTCGGTATCTTCAAACACAAGGCGTTCGACTTCTTCGCGGTCAAGATTGGCAAGGTGCTCTACCATCTCGGTAATGCGCACATTGCCATCAAGCTTTTCCAAGTAAATCGACTGCATAAACCGACACGCCATTTTGGGAACACGCCCTCTGCGTTCCCATAACGAAACGGATTCCTCCGATACGCCGACCCACATGGCGAAACGGGTTTGTGATAAATCCAATTCTTTGCGCAAAAAGCGAAATTCTGCTCCCGTCATGTGCCCTTTTGCGGCAATGTTGCGTCCAATGGCATTGTGCAAACCCGCTATATCGGCAATGGCAACAGCAATTCCAGATTCGGTTTTACGTGTTTTATAGCCGTTGCTGATATAAATGTTTTGCAATCCCGATTCGGTGTAGTGGTAGGTCGTAGATGACATAAGCGAGTCCTTTCAAAACACGGTGACGACTGCAATCCAGTCGCCTGCATCATCTTTTTCCAAAACAGCAACCACACGCACGATGTCCCCTGCGTGCTGGTGGCGCAATGTGCATTTCCAGTTTCCTTTGATATTGAGGTGAGCAGGTTCATCTATACAGCCCTGTAACAAACACGCCATAACTTGCGTTCGTGTGATATTGCGCTGCTTCATCCGTTTTTTGGCGTGCGGCTCAACGAACACATTCAAAGAATCTTTTGCCAGATTACGGATGATGCGCAACATCTTGACATCGCTCATAGGGAAGGGAATTGGTTGCACCATACCCGTAATTATTACGGGTTACTGAGGAAAATGCAAGATTCATTACGCTTTGGCATTAAGAAAACTTTCATCCCCGTTTGCTAACCTTAGCGGATGCTTTCACGTCTTATTGCTTTTTCGTTGTCCCAGCGTTTGTTGATGCTGGTTTTGTCACTTGTACTGCTAGGTGCGGGGGCGCTGGCGTTTCGAGATTTGTCGATTGATGCCTTCCCCGATGTCTCCACCACGCAGGTCAAAATTATTTTGAAGGCGGCGGGGATGACTCCGGCGGAGGTGGAATCCCGCATCGTTGCGCCGATTGAACAAGAATTGCTCGGAATTCCGGGGCAGGTGATGTTGCGCTCGCAAAGCAAATACGCCCTTGCCGACATCACGCTGGATTTTGCCGATGGAACCGATATTTATTGGGCGCGTCAGCAAGTCAGCGAACGGCTCTCGGGCGTAATGGGCGATTTGCCGCAAGGTTTAACGGGTGGACTCGCGCCGATTACCACGCCGTTGGGCGAGATGTTTATGTTCACGCTAGAGGGCGATGCTTCGCTCGCGGAAAAGCGCAAATTGTTGGATTTTGTGATTCGCCCGCAACTGCGCGGTATTGCGGGTGTAGCGGATGTGAATGTGCTGGGCGGGAGCGTCGAAACTTTTGAGGTCGTGCCGGATGTGACGGCACTCGCGGCGCGGCGCGTATCGCTGCAACAGTTGCAAGATGCGTTAAGCGCCAATAACCGCAACGATGGTGCGGGACGCTTATCGGGCGGCGAAGAATCGCTCCTCGTGCGCAGCGATGGCAGCGTCAAAACGCTGGACGATGTGCGTGCCATTGCTATCAATACAGGAGCTGCCAACGCAGCTACGGTGCGCGTTGGCGACGTATCGACCGTACAAATTGGCAGCCTCACCCGCTACGGTAGCGTGACCAAAGACGGCAAAGGCGAAGCGGTCGAAGGCTTGGTTTTGGGATTGCGCGGCGCAAATGCCCAAAAGCTGGTGCGCGATGTGAAAGCGAAGTTAGATGATTTGCAAAAATCGCTCCCCAAAGGTATTCAGATTGTGGCGTTTTATGATCGCGGCAACCTCGTCGAACGGGCGGTGAATACGGTCACCAAAGCGCTGGGAGAGGCTATCGTATTGGTTCTGGTGCTATTACTTTTGTTTTTAGGCAACCTGCGGGCGGCGTTGGTGGTGGCGTTGATTTTGCCCTTGTCCGCGCTTGCAACCTTTGTGCTGATGCAGCGTTTTGGCTTAACGGCGAATCTCATGTCACTGGGCGGATTGGCGATTGCGATTGGAATGTTGGTCGATGCCGCCGTGGTGGTGGTGGAAAACATCGAAGCGCGTCCCCCGAACCAGCTTCCGCATCGGCACAACATTTACCGCGCGACGCAAGAAGTGGCAACGCCCGTCGCAGCAGGCGTATTCATCATCATGATTGTGTTTTTGCCGCTGCTCACTTTGCAGGGGTTGGAGGGCAAATTATTCAGCCCCGTGGCATTAACCATTGTGTTTGCGTTGGCTGCATCGCTGTTGCTTTCGTTTACGGTGATTCCGGTATTGGCTTCGGTGGCGCTGAAAACGGGGCATCATGGCACGCCGTGGCTGGTGCGCAAGCTCGAAGCGGGTTACACGCCTTTGCTGGATTGGGCGTTGCGCAATGCCCGCACGGTGGTGATTTTGTCGGTGGCATCGTTGGCGGGGGCGGTTGCATTGTTTCCGTTCATTGGCAAATCGTTTATGCCGTCGTTGGACGAGGGCGACATCATCATGCAGGTGGAAAAATTGCCCTCTATCCATCTGGCGCAATCCGCAGCCACCGATTTGGCGTTGCAGCAGCGCATTTTGAAGGAAGTGCCGGAAGTGCAAAGCATTGTTGCTCGTGTCGGTTCGGATGAACTAGGGCTTGATCCGATGGGCTTGAACGAAACCGATACCTTTTTGGTGCTGAAACCGCGTGAAGAATGGCGTTTTCATACCAAAGAAGAACTCGTGGATGCTCTGCGCAAATCGGCAGAAGGTATCCCCGGAATCAATGTGAGCTTCACGCAGCCGATTGAAATGCGGACTTCGGAAATGCTCTCCGGCGTGCGGGGCGATTTGGCGGTGAAAATTTTTGGTGCTAATGCCGATGAATTGGCGCAGTTGTCGGAAAAAATCGTGCAAACGTTGGAAAAAATCCAAGGCAGTGAAGACGTTATCACCGCGCAAAATGCGGGCGTGCAGTACCTGCGTGTGAATATCAACCG
>JBDKGR010000064.1:0-13951 GCA_039798085.1 Pseudomonadota bacterium | reverse complement strand
CGGACAAAATATCCGTGAATATTTGAACCTTGATGACACGCTTTTCACGCTGAAACTCACGCCCAATTTGGCGCATTGTTTGAGCGTTTACGGCGTGGCGCGGGAAGTCGCGGCTTTAACGGGTTCCCCCCTGCAAACGCCCGTATTTACTGCGGTAGCTGCTACGAATTTTGATAAATCGGACACATTACCCGTCCAAATTAGCGCTCCCGATTTGTGCGGACGCTTCTCAGGTCGCGTGATTCGCAACGTCAACCCGCAGGCTAAAACACCGCAATGGATGGTGGATCGCCTCGCACGTTGTGGGCAACGTAGCGTCACGGCGTTGGTCGATATTTCCAATTACGTGATGTTTGAATTGGGTCGCCCTTCGCATATTTTCGATTTGGACAAAATCGCTGGCGGTTTGGAAGTGCGTTGGGGCAAAGCGGGCGAAACGCTGAAATTATTGAACGGCAACACGGTTACGGTCGATGAAAAAGTCGGCGTGATTGCGGATGCGAAACAGCTCGAATCCCTCGCTGGAATTATGGGCGGCGATGCCAGCGCGGTGTCGGACGATACGCACAACATCTATGTGGAAGCGGCTTTCTGGTTTCCGAAGGCGATTGCGGGACGTTCACGCCGTTTCAATTTTTCTACCGATGCCGGACACCGTTTTGAACGCGGCGTTGATCCGCAAAACACGGTGGAACACATTGAGCGCTTAACCCAATTGATTTTGGAAATCTGCGGTACACCCGAAACCACCTGCGGCGCGATTGACGACCAGCAATCGAATGTGCCGAAATCGGCTCCGGTGAATCTGCGGGTCGCGCGGGTAAGCAAAATTTTGGGCATTCCGCTGACGCAAGTACAGTGCGTGGATGCGTTGGAGCGGCTGGGTTTGAACGTCACGCAAGGCGATGGCGTGCTGACCGTGAATCCGCCTTCGTACCGCTTTGATTTGCAAATCGAAGAAGATTTAATCGAAGAAGTGATGCGCATGGTCGGTTTCGACAACCTACCGCACACGCCCCCGATTGCGCCCATCACCTGCAAAATCCGCCCCGAAGCGAAACGTGCGCCGTTTGCCATGCGCCGTTCCTTGGCGGGATTGGGGTATCAGGAAACGATTAACTTCAGTTTTGTCGAAGAAAACTGGGAAACCGGTTTGGCGGGCAACCCCAACCCCAACCCCATCAAATTGCTGAACCCGATTGCAAGCCAAATGAGCGTGATGCGCTCGTCCCTATTGGGTTCTTTGCTACAAGTTTTGAAATTCAACCAAGCGCGTAAGCAACAGCGCGTGCGGATTTTTGAAGTGGGTAGCGTGTTTTTGCGTGATGCGTCCGTTCCCAATTCCGATACCACCGTGCAAGGTTTCAACCAACCCATGCGCGTGGCGGGCTTGGCAAGCGGCGGTGTCGATGGGCTGCAATGGGGCAGTAAAGAGCGTGCTGTGGATTTTTACGATGTCAAAGGCGATATAGAAGCGCTGCTTGCGCCGCTAAAACCCCGTTTCACCCCAGCCCCGAATCACCCTTCTTTGCACCCCGGGCGTGCGGCGGAAGTGTGGTTGGGCGATGTCAGCATCGGTTTTGTGGGCGAACTGCATCCGCGTTGGAAGCAAAGTTTTGAACTCACGCAAACGGCAGTGCTGTTTGAGTTGGATTGGAATGCGGTGTTGCAACGCCCCATTCCCGTCTTCCAATCGGTAGCCAAGTTGCAACCGGTGCAGCGCGATATTGCGGTGGTGGTAGCGGATGAGGTGACGCACGATGCTCTGATGTCGGCGATTCATGCTGCGCCTACGGGTGGTTTGTTGCGGGGTGCGCAGTTATTTGATATTTATCGCCCCAAAACAGACGGCACAACCTCCACCGAGCGTAGTTTGGCAGTACGCATTACGCTGGGCAGCGATGAGGCAACGCTCACTGAAGAGCAAATCGACGCGGCGATGCAAGCGATTTTGACGCAGTTACAAACCATCGGAGCACGCCAACGTGGCTGAAAAAGAAACCACCACGACCGCGACGACCTTAACCAAAGCGCAGTTGGTGTATTTGCTCATGGGTCAAATGGAACTCAGCCAGCGGGAAGCCAAGGAAATGGTGGATGCGTTTTTCGATTTGATGTCCCAAAATCTGATTCAAGGGCAGGATGTCAAAATCCCGGGTTTTGGTAATTTTCATATTCGTTCCAAAGCGTCCCGCCCCGGGCGCAATCCCCGCACGGGCGAAGCGGCACTCATTGAAAAACGCCAAGTGGTGACGTTTCACCCCAGCAGCAAGCTCAAAGAGTTGATGGACTAACCCCGTGCATCGCTCCAGCGCAGGTTGCAGGTGTCATCGCCGTTGTAGAACGTATCGCCATTGCTGCGCACACAATAGTGCGGCGATACGATCATCGAATCAAAAACCATGCCCTCCCCAATGCGGGTGTACTCAAACAGCACACTTTTTCGCACTTGGGCGTGGGCGCGGATATGGCAACCATGTCCTATCCAAATCGGGCCGATTAACTGCACACCCGCTTCAATCCGCACCCCTGAACCGATATACACCGGCCCTTCAATGGTGACGTGTTCCCAATCAATGCGGGTATTTAATCCCACCCAAATACCCGTGCGTACTTCGTGCCCCGGCATGGGGATATTGGGCAATTCACCGCACAATACGCGCTGCAATACCACCCAATAATCGCGGGTGCGACCAATATCGACCCAATGAAACGGGCGATTTTGCGCGAAGAACGGTACTTTTTGCTGAACCAAAAGCGGGAATAAATCCGCGCCTATATCAAAATTGCAATGGGGCGGAATCAAATCCATCGCGCTGGGTTCAAGCAAATAAATGCCTGTGCTGGCTAAATTGGATTGCGCTTGTGCGGGTTGAGGCTTTTCTTGAAACGATTGAATTCGACCATTCGCATCGGTTACCACAATGCCATAGTTGTGTACCTGATCGTGTGCTACGGGCAGCACGGCAACGCTGGCGACCGCTCCTTTTTGGCGATGCTCGGCTACGGCGGCGGTAATGTCCCAATCAATCAGCGCATCGCCGCAAACTACTAAGGTGGTTTCATCGAAAAAGCCGGAAAAATCCTGAATATGCCGAATCCCGCCCGCCGACCCTTTGGGGCGCGGCACAATATCACCCTTATCCAAAGCGCCTTCGTAGGAATAGCCAATTTCCACCCCCCAGCGGCTCCCATCACCGAAATAGGCTTCGATTTTGCCGTGGTGAAACGCCACATTCACCATAATTTCCCGCACGCCGTGGCTTGCCATGTGGGTGATTAAATACTCCATCACGGGTTTGCCCAAAATCGGAATCATGGGTTTGGGCATATCGTTGGTCAAAGGGCGCACCCGCGTTCCCTGACCGGCTGCCAAAATCATCCCCTTGGTCATGGCGATGTCCCCGAAGAATTCTGCGAGATGCGCCCGTAGGTATCCTCTAATCGCACAATATCGTCTTCGCCCAAATACGAGCCGGACTGCACTTCGATAATCTCCAACGGAATTTTCCCCGGGTTGGATAAGCGATGCACCTGTCCCAGCGGGATGTAGGTACTTTGGTTTTCGCTTAATAAAATCACGTTATCGCCATTGGTCACCTCCGCTGTGCCGCTTACGACCACCCAATGTTCCGCGCGGTGGTGGTGTTTTTGCAGGCTCAACGAAGCGCCGGGTTTCACGACGATGCGCTTCACCTGAAAACGCTCACCGCTATCAATCAAATCGTAAGTCCCCCACGGACGCGCGACGTGCCGATGGTGCAACGCTTGCGGCACGCCCCGTGCTTTGAGTTCGGCAACGACATTTTTCACTTGCTCGCACGCATTGGCGTTAGCGACTAGCACCGCATCCACCGTGTCGATGATGATGGTGTTTTCCATGCCCAATGCGATGACAGGGCGAATCTGCTTGCTTTGCGCATAGATAAAGGTTTTCTTGCTATCAAAAACATAGCCATTACCCTCAATGCGATTGTTGTCGGCATCGGCGGGCGTTAATTCGGCGACGGCATTCCAGCTTCCGACATCGCTCCACGCCGAGGCAAACGGCAGCACCACCACATTGCTGGCTTTTTCCATTACCGCGTAATCAATGCTTTCCGAACGGCAGCGGGAAAATGCCTCCGCCCCCAATCGCAGAAAATTTTGATGCGCATCCGGCGTTTGCGTGGCAACGGCTTCGCGGCTGGCTTGCAAAATATCGGGGCAATGGATTTCTAATGCGGTCAATAAAATGCGGGTTTGGCACAAAAAGATGCCGGCATTCCACAAATAACCGCCTTCCAACAGCATGGTTTCGGCGCGGGCGGCATTCGGTTTTTCGACAAAACGCGCAACCTTATGTGCTCCATCCAACGGTTCGCCTTGTTGGATATAGCCATACGCGGTACTGGGAAAACTAGGGTTCACGCCAAAGGTCACGATATTGCCAGCAAGTGCCGCACCTTTACCCGCTTCAATCATCTGTGCAAAGGCGTGTCCATCGGGGATGTGGTGATCGGCGGGTAAAAACAGTAGCAACGCATCAACCGGGGCATTCAATGCCGCCACCGCCATTGCCGCAGCGGTGTTGCGCGGGGTTGGCTCTAGCAAAATGGTGGATTGGGTAGATTGGGTGGATTCAGCAGTTGTACATTCTTGTACCAAAAAGCGGTGATCGTGTGCAGCGACAATCAAATGCTTAGACGTGAGTAAAGCCGCACGTTCCAAGGTGAGCTTCAATAAACTTTTGCCGTGCAGCAACGGCACAAATTGTTTGGGCAAGGCTTTGCGCGAGAGTGGCCACAAGCGCGTGCCGCTACCGCCGCACATCACGACAGAAATCAAAGGGTTTAACGAAGGGGTTAACGAAGGGGTTAATGTGTTCATCGAATGGTCAAAAAGAATAGGAATCAGAACGGGGATCGCCGTCATTTTCACCGCGCTTGCCTGCACAGGATGCGGTGGTGGCGGCGGCGGCGGTGGCAATTCAGCATCGGCATCGGTTAGCACGCCCATCAAATTGGTAGGGGAGATTATTGCAAACCCCGAACAGTTAGCCAGTTCTAGCCTTCAAACCAACGCAGGGTATTCGGGCAATCTCACTACTTCACGGGCGATTGCACAGGCGGGGAAAACCAATTTATTGGATTTGCTTTTTTTAACATCCGCATCCGTCACCTCTCCAGCCGATGCAGAAAAGCAGTTATTGGAATATATGGCAGATAACGGCGATTTGCTTACTTCCGGCGTGCGTGTGGTGGTCGCCGATGAGGTGTATTTGAACAATAACCCACTGCAACCGCAATGGGAAAAGATTCAGACCGCGATAGCATTAGTGCGCCAACACCTTCCGAACGTATCGGTAGGGGTGACGGTGTCGCCCTATGCCACCTTTGGCACCTTTGGCAAACCGAATACGCTGGAATTCATCAAAAAAACCATTGCACTGGTGGATTGGGTTGCAACCGATCCTTATTGGTTTGGTGATGCGGCAACAATTCCCGATCTTCATGCGTGGTCACGCGACTTTCATGTGTTGGCAAAACATACCAAGCCTAGCGTAGAAACATGGTTTATCGCACAGGCATTTCAATTTCCACAATGGGATAAAGTGGTCTTTAACCAGTTCATTGCCGAACAACTGGGATATGCAGAACAATACGACCATGTTCTGTTTTTTGGGTGGCAGTTTGTCTCGGAACTTGATGAAAGTACGGCTGGAATCCATTTCTCAGTTGATACGCGGCAACTCTACAAAAAATACCTGAAGTAACGGTGCGACAATTCACCCCCTGTTTTTTTTGAATGTTTGAGCGTTCCCCCTGATTCATGTCCAGTACGACTATTACTTTTTCCGTTCGTCCAGCAACCCTGCGTGATGCCAAAAGCATTGCCGAATTGCACAATGCAACCGTGCGCGATGCGTTCAAAGCCGCCACACCAAACATCCCCGTACCTTTAGCAGCACTCGAAAAGAATGCCGCCTATTGGCGCGAGGCGATTGAATATGCCGAACCCCAAGTCCAAGTGGCGATGGATGGTGACCGCATGGTGGGTTTTGTCGGCTTTGACCGTTGTCGTGACAAAGGTACGCCCCAAACTATGGGAGAAATCTGGTTTCTTTACGTCGCAATGGATTATTGGAACCAAGGCGTAGGTCTCGCCCTCTGGGATGCCGCCCGTGAAGGCTTGTCAGACGAAGGCTGTACCCAAGTCTGCGCATGGCTCGCTTTGTCCAACGAACGCGGCTTGCGCTTTTTTGACCTTGCCGGATTCAAGCGCGAATTAAACACCGCCAAAACCGTGCCATTGGGCGCAGTGCGGGTGGAAGAAATGCGCTTGAAACGGGCGTTGTCTTGAAAATTTTTATCATTGCCGGTCCTAATGGGGCAGGCAAAACGACTTTCGCCCGTGAATTCTTGCCCGTTGAGGCAGGATGTTTGCAATTTGTGAATGCAGATTTGATTGCAGCGGGTTTATCGCCCTTTGCCCCCGAGGCAGCCGCTATTCAAGCGGGGCGTTTAATGCTCAAGCAAATTGCTAATCATGTGGCACAAAAGCGTAGCTTTGCGTTGGAAACAACCTTGTCAGGGTTGGGCTATGCACGGCAAATCCCCCAGTGGCGTGCGCAAGGCTATGCAGTCGCTTTGCATTTTTTGACGCTTCCTAGCGCTGATATTGCCATTGCACGGGTTGCACAGCGTGTTCGGCAAGGGGGTCATCACGTTCCTGAAGATATTATTCGCCGTCGATTTACAGCAGGCATCACTAATTTGCCACACTATTGTTCGTTGGTTGATGATTGGGATATTTACGATAACAGCGGTGTTGTGCCTATTTTGTTGAATGAAAGAACACACGAATGAACTTAAACCCTCCGCCCAATCCTTCCGTTTTTCCGAATCGCAAGCAAGTGACTGCCGCCTTGGAGCGTGCTGCACAAAAAGCACGTTTATTGGCAGAACAAACAGGAACAATGATGATTGTTATCAATTCATCAAAACCGCTTGTACCGCTTATAGAATCTGCGGGTAGTGCTTCTAATACGATAGCAAATACCCAAAAATGACCGCCCGCTGCATCATGGTGCTGGGCACGACCAGCGGGGCGGGCAAAAGCTGGCTCACGACTGCATTGTGCCGTTATTACGCCCGCCAAGGCTTCAAAGTTGCGCCGTTCAAAGCGCAGAACATGAGCAATAACGCGCGGGTAGTCGCCTCCGAAAACGGCAATGGCGAAATCGGTTCGGCACAATACTTTCAAGCCTTGGCTGCCAAAGCCGTGCCCGATGTGCGTATGAATCCGCTGCTGTTGAAGCCCGAAGCCGATACGCACTCACAAGTCGTACTCATGGGGCAAGTGGACGAAGCCTTGTCCAAAATGCCGTGGCGTGGGCGTAGCGCTAGCGTGTGGCCGCAAATTGCTGCTGCACTGGACGAGCTGCGTGCAGAAAACGACATCATCGTGATTGAAGGTGCTGGTTCTCCGGCGGAAATCAATCTACACGCCAGCGATATTGTGAATATGCGCGTCGCCAAACACTGCAATGCCGTGTGTTTGCTGGTCACCGATATTGATCGCGGCGGCGCATTTGCGCATCTGTACGGCACTTGGGCGTTGCTTCCCGAAGACGAACGCCGCTTGATAAAAGGCTTTGTGCTGAATAAATTTCGCGGCGATGCCAGTTTATTAGCCCCCGCGCCGCAGATGTTGCAGGATTTAACGGGCATCCCCACCGTCGCCACGTTGCCCATGTGGTGGCAACACGGTTTGCCGGAAGAAGATGGAATGTACCCTCTGCAAAACGGAACGGGACAATCTACAAAAACCACCAAAATTACCACGATTGCCATCATCGCCTACCCGCGTATCAGCAACTTGGATGAGTTCCAACCATTGCATAATGTGCCGCAAACGCGCGTCCAGTGGGCGCGTACAGCTAGTGATTTGATAGCATTAACCGCAGCCGATTGGATTATCCTGCCCGGTTCTAAAGCCACGGCTTCGGATTTGGCGTGGTTGCGAAAACAAGGTTTAGACCGGCTGATTGCGGAACACGCCGCACGCGGTGGCGCGGTGTTGGGTATTTGCGGTGGCTTGCAAATGCTGGGTGAGGCGTTGATTGATTTGCACGGTATCGACGGTAATGCCCCCGGATTCGGTTTATTGCCGCTGGTCACGGTGTTTGAACGCGATAAAACCGTGCGCCATACGCAGACACGGTTTGCCGATACGCTGCATGGTTGTTGGTCGGCGTTGGCGGGCGTATCGGTTGCGGGGTACGAAATCCACCACGGGCACACCGCGCAGCATCCGGCAATGGCAGCGGCGGGGGATGTGGCGCAAGTGGCTATTCCCGATGGTTTGGGCTGGCACAACGCCGCTGGCAATGTGCTAGGCATTTATTTGCATGGTATTTTTGAAGACCCTGCCGTATTACACGCACTATTTGGTGCGCAAACCCCTACTTTAGAAACCGTGTTTGATGGTTTAGCCGATTATATTGAACGGCATTTTGAGGCAGGGTTTTTGACTCAACACACTCGATTTCTGTAGCATATAGCGTGTGAGCGTATGGCATTTACGCTACTGGAGCAGAATAAAAAACACCAATGTCGAAGCATATAATGAAATTTCCTCAAGAGGAATGCTTGTTTTTTTACAGGTGAGCAAACTGGGGAATTGGGGCTGCTGTTTCACACTCGGCGGCAGCCTTATTCGACGTAAACGAGTGACAACCGCTTCATTTTTTGAAAAAAAGGAATAAAAATGCACAGCACAGCACAGCACAGCACAGCACAGCACAGCACAGCACAGCAATTTTACCAAAAAGTGCGTAACACACACGCTTTCTTTGCTTGGTAGCGCACTGCTTATTTCGGGCGCAGCCCAAGCAGCACCAGAGCTGATAACTGGTACGACCTTTAAATTGGATATGGCTCCAGCAGCAGTACAAGCCACTGGTCGTAAAATGACTGTTTCTGGTTTGCAACTCACCGATGCAACCGGATCATCTGCTTACTACGATGCAACATTTGAATTTGGCGTATTGGCTGATGGCAATGTAGGTATGCGCCTCACATCCGCATCTCCGTCTTCATTTATTGCTCAAACAACACCTTTTGTGGCGGGTAATTATTCCGATCCAGCGGGTAACATCTACGCAGTCGCAGGTCCAACACAGACTGCAACGAACCGGTTGGAATACAGCGTCAGGCTCACCACCGTAACCACCAGCACGGGAAAACAACAAGGTTTTGAAGCGCAATGGCAAACCGGCATTGTGAGTGGGAATCCGTTGTTAGCGGATATGAATACCATGCCCAACATGGGAACATCGACTGCATTTGGAAAGGTTACAAATAATGTTGGTAGCTTTAGCCCGAGTGGGGATGGTTTTACTTGGCAGGCAGGTTCGTCTATTACTTCAGCTTTTGGAGCAACACAAACCAGCCCAACCACTTTGAGGTTGAACTGGTACTACGGCGATAAAACGGTATATCGCTCTGTAACATTGACGAAAATCTAAATCGTTATCTGTAGCATCTCGCGCCCCTTGCTCATACTTTGGGCATGGGGCGATTTTTTTATCCCGCCGCTAAAAACCCATTCCTAACGATTATATTGAACGGTATTTTGAACCAGCATTTTTAATGCACCATCGCTAATTGTTCGATAAATTCTGACTCGGAACAAGGTTTGGTTAAAAAATGACCTTGGAAAAATATACAGCCATAATGCTGCAAGATATTTAATTGGTCAGCGGTTTCGACTCCCTCGGCAACCGTTTTCAATTTCAGGCTACGTGCCATTGCAATAATGGTTTGAATGAGAATAGCATCTTCGGTGCGCTCTCCTAAATTGCGAACAAATGATTGGTCAATTTTGATTTCATTCAATGGTAAGCGCGTCAGGTACGAGAGCGACGAATAACCCGTTCCAAAATCATCCAGTGAAAAATGAATACCATGTGATTGGAGAACTTGCATCACAGAAATACATTCTTCTATATTGTTGAGCATAATGGATTCGGTTAATTCCAATGTCAGCAAATGGGGCGGGACTTTGGTTTCTTCCAAAATAGCAATCATCTCTTGCAAGAAATGTGGGCTGTGGAATTGCTGGGCGCTGACATTGATCGAAAGGGGAATGCCCCCTCCCACCAAAGTAGTATTTTTCCAAGTCACCAGTTGCTTGCAAGCTGCCCGTAAAACCCATTGCCCAATCGGAATAATCAATGCACTGTCTTCGGCAATTTCCATAAACTCATGGGGTGATAATAAACCGCGTTCAGGATGTTGCCAACGCAATAATACTTCGGCTCCGACAATCGTTCCATTGCCCATGAATTGCGCCTGAAAATGCAAAACCAATTCATTTCTTACCAAGGCTTGGCGTAAATCATTTTCTAGTTTGGCACGCTCGGTAATAACCGCTTGCATTTGTGGATCAAAAAAACACAGCGCATTGCTGCGGTAGGTTTTTGCTTTGTACATGGCAATATCCGCCTGTTGGAGCAGTGTATTGGCATCCCACGATTCGTTCCCGACCAAAGTTGCCCCCATGCTGGAAACACTGCGCAACGTATGTGCGCCCACAAAATAGGGCTGGCTGAGGCTGGCGATAATTTTTTCTCCTAATTTCCGTGCCAATACCGCTGCTTGCGTCTTTTCTTTGGATAAATGGGGGAGCAACACGACAAACTCATCCGCACCCAAACGTGCCACCGTATCATCGACGCGAATACACGATTGCAGGCGTTGGGCGACTTGTTGTAGGAGCGCATCACCAACGTTATGACCCAAGGTATCGTTCACAATTTTGAATTTATCCAGATTCAAAAATAACAACACCCCAATGAGTCCCGTTTGCCGTGCTGAAACCGCATTTTTCGCAAGACGCTCCAACAACAAGCGGCGGTTGGGAACACCTGTGAGGGTGTCGTAAAACGCCAACGTAGAGGCTTCTGCGGTAGCACGGCGCAATTCGGTAATATCGTGGTAGATGATGACCACGCCACCCCTTGGGGTCATGCGTTCGGTGATTTGAATATATTGTCCGGTGGGAAGGTGTTGTTCATGCGGGATACCTTCTTCGGTACACAAACCCATGCGCTGCTGAACCCACGCCATTTGCTCTGCCTTACTGCGGTCTTTCCAGATAACCGACATGGAGTATTCGAGCATTTCCTGAAACGGCATTTTGGGGTACAGCTTACCTTTGAGCCAAGGGTACATTTTTTCAAATTGGGAATTCCAATGCACGATGCGGTTGTGCTGGTCAAGCAACAAAAATCCGCTGCACATGGTTTCTAGTGCGGTGGAAAGGGTATCTTCGGCTTCTCCAATACCGTGACTGGGGGAAAGTAGATGTTTGAGAGAATTCCACATGTGGGAGCCAGTGCGACCGAGTATCTGTGTCATGGGTATTTTTTCTATGGGTTTATTCAGCATAAGCAATGAACATCATGCGCGGTATTATTCCTGAATTGGGTCTCTCCAAGTGGGTATCTTAAATTGGCATCTTAAATTTGGCATAATGGCAGGGTGAGGTTCACTAGACCATCGCTGGTGCAATTTGGGAAACCAAGCACTGGAGGAACGTCCGGACTGCATAGGGCAGCGTAGCAGCTAACGGCTGCCCACCGTAAGGTGAGGATTAGAGCAACAGAGACGAGTCGCAGAGAGGTAACTTTCTGCGGGTGAAACGGGCAATCTCTACGCGCAGCAATACCAAGTAGGCCAACGTTGACGGGGCCCCCGGAGTTGGCGGGTAGGTAGCACCGAGCCACAGGGCGACTTGTGACCCAGATTAATGGTGGTCACATACAAGACAACTTGTATGCACAGAATCCGGCTTATCGGTGAACCTCACACTTTCATCGCCCCTATCCAACCCCTATCTTCACGGGGTTGGGTACATCAATCATTTGTATATTTAACCATAGCCACTACCCCTCTTGTACCAAACAAACTCGGGTTGAGTTCAATTTTGGTTGATTTCAATTTTACAACCCATTGCAGCTAAAAAAGCGCTAAAAGAACGAAAACTGGTTTCAGTTTGGTTTGAAGTATGCTGTTATCAGCACGAGGCTACACCTGTTGTCGCATTGCTGCATGAAATTCGTTTCGCATTTTGCAAATGGGAGCGGGCAAAAAAGCAAACCGGAAAAATTGCAGGAATTACTTTAGTTAGTGGTAAACATTCGACTGATAATAACCTCCTATAGTGGAAAAATCGCCTTATTAGACAAGACCTTCTTCCCTTCTAAAAGGCAGACAGGTGGTTATTTTTTGCGCAACGCTTCACCATTTATCAGTTGAAACTTTACCAATTATAAAAATCTTTTATCGGATAAAACGCAAGTCCATGTTATATCTCCCCCAGCCCACTTAAAAAAGCTAGCAATCTTCCAATAACCCAACCCAGAAAGCCCCCATGTCTAACCCCACCCCCACCGTAACCAAGCGCATTCTCCAATTCTTTTATTTCATCTTTGCGGTGATGGTGATTAGCATGGTTGGGATGATTGGAACGATTATTTATCGGTCGATTAACGATGGCGGGTTAATGCCACGTCCGGCGTTGATGGATAGGTATGCCTGCGAAGGCTTTCCCAAACCGTTTAGCCTGATTTATCGGCATGGCAAGGATTCGATTGAGTTGCGGGTTGATATGCCCACGGGTTTGGAAGGACCGATTTTGTACGGTGACATCCTTAACGGAAAGATCATCTGGCTAGGGCATACTGCGGTGAATACACAGCTCGGATTTTTGCCTCCGGTCGAAGTGGTTTATGACGCGGCACAAGTTTTGCGTGTCGTTGACCCCAACGTACCAGTGCGCATCGAACGTCTGTGCAAGCGTAAAACCTAATAGAACCGTTTATGGAGGATTGCCATGTTCCCTCAACACCCCCAACGTATCGCCCTGCATAACGAGATTCACGCCCGCCCGCCGGAGGCGATGGAAATGCCGATGGCATTGTCCCGCGTGGTGATGCTTTGCACCGCCGAAGAACGTGCCGCGAGTTGGGAGCATATCACCCAGCTTGCACGGGATCACCATCTGCCTACGCCCGATGTCGGCTCCACCCATGTGCGGCTGGATTTAGGGATTTACCGCGTGCGCTGGGAAATGCACACCGAGTTTTCGACATGGACTTTCATGCGCCGCTTCAACGCCGACCATTTTGGCGATCAAGTCCCCGAAGCGGCATTGGCGGTCGTTCCCAAGCGCTGGTTGGAGCAATTACCCGGACAATCGCTTGCCAATCTGCATATTTGGGTGATGGGTTTGGGTACGGTAGAACCCGCTGCGCTCACGCCCAAAGTGCTGTTTGAGGATACCCTCGTTGCCTCCGCCGTCACCGACAACTGCGCCGAGGTCTATACCGATTTTATGGTGCATAGCGATGGTTTTACCCGTATGGTGCTACTAGCAGGCGAGATGCCGCCGCGTCGTTTAGGGCGATTGGTGCAGCGCTTATTGGAGATTGAAACGTATCGCATGGCGGCTTTACTGGGTTTGCCGGCTGCCCGTGCCGCTTCGCAGATGCTAACGCGCACCGAGGCCGAATTGGTTGGACTCGCCCACGCCATCCGATCCGCTAACCACGATGAAGAACCCGAATTGCTCGACCGTTTGACACGCTTGGCAGGCGAAGTGGAAAGCCAGCACGCTGCCACGTATTCGCGTTTTTCAGCGAGTGCCGCATATTTTGAATTGTTCGATAAACGCATTGCCGAAATCCACGAAACCCGTTTAGGCGGGCTGCAAACGATTGGCGAATTCATGAATCGGCGTTTAGCCCCCGCGCGTAGCACCTGCGAATGGGCGGCTCGGCGGCAGGATTTGCTCTCGCAGCGCGTGTCGCGGGTCAGCAATTTGCTGCGCACCCGCGTAGAAATCGAACAGCAACAAAGCAGCCAAGCCTTGCTCGCCACCATGAACAGCCGGCAGGATATTC
>JBDKGR010000063.1:0-14730 GCA_039798085.1 Pseudomonadota bacterium | reverse complement strand
AGGGAATGAGAAGAATACAACATGGTTCAAACTTTAAAGTGGAAACTGCTCCGCGCCCTAATGCGCGGGTAATCAGTTACACCAGCGCTTCCAATTTTGGCAAAGCAACACAAGCATTCCGCCTAGTCGCATTCGCCAATTTATCCGGCGAGATGCACCTTAATTCTGCTACTATTTTTGCAATACGGGGTAATTCTTTCGGTTTGTTGCGCACAGGCAACACACCTGCCGCACGTTGTTCCGCTGTCACGTAAAGCCAATGCGGGGGCATATCGGGTGCATCGGTTTCCAGCACCAGCGCATCCAGCGGCAAGGTTTGCACCAGTTGGCGCAAATGCCGCGCCCGTTGGTATGTGACCGCGCCACCAAAACCCAGTTTAAAACCCCGCTGCATCAAATAATGCGCTTGCTGCAAACTGCCATTAAACGCGTGGACGATTCCACCTTGAACCGGAATCGCGCGTAAATGTTTTAATACTTTATCCACCGCACGGCGAACGTGCAATACTACGGGTAAATCCAATGCACGGGCGAGTTTTAATTGTTCTCGAAAAAAGAATTCTTGTTTTTCCGAAATAGCGGATGGTGTTTTTTCAAACCCATCTAACCCAATTTCCCCAATTCCGACTAGGCGCGGGTCGCTGCGGTATTTTTCGAGCATGGATTGCAATATCCACAAATCATTTTCCGAAGCCTTTTCCACATACAGCGGATGAATACCAAGGCAATAACTATCCCCCAACGCGTGGGCGAGGGTGCGAACGGTATCAAAATTCGCCACCTCCACCGCCGGAATCACGCAATGTGCTACACCTTTTGTAGCTGCTAACGCACGCACGGCGGGCGCTTCCGCCGTTTTTTGTGCCGTATTGAACGCATCCAAATGGCAATGCGTGTCGATCAAAAAATCCAATCAAAGCCCCCAATGTTTTCCAACCATACCCGCCAGTTCAAACATGCTCGCTTGTGGTTTGCCAAAAATGGGCAGCAATTTAGCATCGGCATTGATATTGCGTTTATCTTTGGGGTCTTGCAGATTATGGGCGCGAATATATTCCCATAATTTTTTAATTACCTCGGGGCGGGAAATGGGGTCTGCGCCGATAACCGCTGCTAATTCTGGGCTAGGCAATTTTCCTGCTGTGGGCTTCTTAACTGCTCCTTTGCTCGCTACTTTTTTAGGAGCTGCTTTCGCTTTGCTGGCGGGTGCTACAGCGGTTTTCTTGGGTGGGTATTTGCTGGGTGCGAATTCAAAATTGACCTTTCCCGCCGCTGCATCCCACACCAACATGGCTTTGAAGGCGCGTTTGGTGCGGGCGGATACGAATTTATCCAATAAATCGGTTTTTCCGGTGGCTAATAATTTTTGCATTTGGGCGCGTTCAATCGGCTGTTGCAGAATAATTTGTCCCGATTTGAAATCACACGTTGCTACCGGATGTTTTTCGGTGGCTGCACTGCGTTCACACACATAATTTTTTCCATGTTCAAAAACAGGAGAGCTACATTTAGGACACGCGCCCAATGATTCTTGTCCAGAAAAATGGGCTAATGCTTCGCCTTCTTCGCCGGATTTATCATCGCCAAAATCGAATTCGAGTTTATAGTTTTTAGATTCTTCATCAAAAGCCAACGTAATTTCTGCCACAAACGGCCATCCGGCTTTGGAACGGAATCCATCCAACGGACCAATACGGTGATGGCTTAATAATTGTTCGACTTCTACCAATTCAAAAGTGCGTCCAGCGGGCGATTTACCGAATGAAAATCCGCATTCTTTTTCGCAGGTAAATCGGCGGTAGTTTTCTTTGACCACGCCACCACAATTCGGGCAGGGCGCAGTCATGGTGGCGTAATTACCCGGAATGGTATCGCGGTCGTATTCTTTGGCTTTTTTCACGATGCGTTCGGTCATCGCTGCGATTTCTGCCATAAAGGTTTTACGCGGTAATTTTCCGTGTTCCATTTGTGATAATTTATATTCCCAGCCGCCGGTTAATTCGGCTTTGCACAATTCTTCTACACCCAAGCCGCGTAATAATGTCATTAACTGAAAGGCTTTGGCGGTGGCGATTAACTCACGCCCTTCGCGCAACATATATTTTTCGGTAATTAAACCTTCAATAATGCTGGAGCGGGTGGCGGGCGTGCCTAAACCTTTTTCCTGCATCGCTTGGCGCAATTCGTCGTCTTCCACGGTTTTGCCTGCGCCTTCCATCGCGCCCAATAAGGTGGCTTCGGAATAGCGGGCGGGTGGACGGGTTTTAAGGGCTTTCGGTTCCACCGGATTGCCGATAACTTTTTCGTTTTTTGCTACGGGAACGAGGTTTTTATCGCCCTCTTCGGTGCTGGAGGTTGCTTCTTTGCCGTAAATCGCCAGCCAGCCGGCTTTCACCAATATTTTGCCTTCGGTTTTGAAGGTATTATGGGCTGCCGTGGTAATGCGTGTGGTGATTTGGTGTTCCGCGCTGGGGAAAAATACCGCCATAAAACGGCGCGTTACCAAATCGTATATTTTTTGCTCGGCTTCGGATAATTCCCCGGGTTCTTGTAGCGTGGGAATAATCGCAAAATGATCGCTGACCTTGGCATTATCAAAAATCCGTTTACTGGGTTTCACGTATTTATTTTTAATGGCGGTGGCGGCAAAGGGCGCGAGGTGTTTCATTTCGCTTTTAGCGATCATATCAAGCGTATCGCCCACGACGCTCACATAATCCTCCGGTAAATTGCGCGAATCGGTACGCGGATACGTCAGTGCTTTGTGGCGTTCGTACAGGCTTTGCGCGATTGACAGCGTGGTTTTGGCGGAGAAGCCGAATTTATTATTTGCCTCGCGCTGCAAGCTGGTTAAATCAAATAGCAATGGCGATGCTTGCGTGCTGGGTTTGCTTTCTTCCTTCACCGTGGCGGGCTGGTTGCGCACGGCGTTGGCGATGGCTTGGGCTTCCTCGGCGCTCCACACACGGTCACGGTCGGTGCGCAGGGCGGCATCGAACCATTTTCCGGCGTACTGTCCGGCTTGGGCGGTGAAGGTCGCGTGAATTTCCCAGTAATCTTTGCTGATGAAAGCGCGGATTTGCTCTTCACGTTCCACCACGATGGAAAGCGTTGGCGTTTGCACGCGCCCGACGGTGGTGAGGAAAAATCCGCCGTCTCGGGAATTGAACGCCGTCATCGCCCGCGTACCGTTGATGCCCACTAGCCAATCCGCCTCCGAACGACACCGCGCCGCATCCGCCAGCGGCTGCATTTGGGCGTTGGTGCGCAGATTGGAAAAGCCGTCCCGAATCGCTTGCGGAGTCATGCTTTGCAGCCACAGGCGCGAAACGGGCTTGCCCAAGGGTTTAGCACCGCCTGCGTATTGTTCAATTAAGCGGAAAATCAATTCGCCTTCCCGTCCCGCGTCACACGCATTGATGAGTTGGGTTATGTCCTTGCGTTTAGCGAGTTTCACGACGGCGGCGAGGCGCGTTTTGGTTTTTTCGACCGGTTTCAAATCGAAGTGCGGCGGAATCACGGGGAGATGGGTGAAGCTCCATTTGCCGCGTTTCACATCATATTCTTCAGGCGCTTGAATCTCGACCAAATGCCCGACCGCACTGGAAACGACGTATTTTTCGCTCTCAAAATACTCGGCGTGTTTCTCAAATTTTCCGGCGATGGGGGTCAGCGCCCGCACAATGTCTTGGGCAACCGACGGTTTTTCTGCAATGACCAATGTTTTCTGTTCTGTTTTCTGTTCTGTTTTCATCTTGTTTTGTATGTTGGTATGACTTGGTAGCCACTCATGACTCGCTACTCACTACAATCTTGGTGCGGATGGTAAGGGGATTTTGAGTCGATTTTGAGACGATTTTGAAGGGAATGTGGGCGTGGCATCAGTTATTCATTGGCAGGCAGAGGCAATTTGGGAGGCAATCTCGCCTTCTATCCCCGACTTTAGCGTGGAAATTGTCCCTGAATTGGACTCGACCAATTCCGAATTGATGCGCCGTGCCCGTGTGGGTCGTACTGAGCCGATTTTGCTGATCACCGAACGCCAAACTGCCGGACGTGGGCGTTTAGGACGCGAATGGATCAGCGAACAAAGCGCCACATCGCTGACTTTTTCGCTAGGATTACCGATTGCACCCGCGAATTGGTCGGGATTGTCGCTGGCAGTCGGCTTGTCGATTGTGGAAAGTCTGCACCCCGCTTTGCAACTGAAATGGCCCAATGATGTCTGGTTTCAACAGCGCAAAGTCGCGGGTATTTTGATGGAGACCGTTGCCATGAACGCCGCCATGTCCTCCACCATGAAGTATCTGGTGATTGGCGTGGGGATCAATCTGGTTCCCCGTTCCAATGAAGGGTTGCGTACCCCCAGTGCGGGTTTATCCGAGGTATTGCCGAATGTCGATGCACCGAAGGCGTTGCTGTGCATCGTACCGCCGCTGGTGGAAATGGTGCAACAGTTTGTGCCGCAGGGTTTTGCGCCTTGGCAATCGGCGTACCATGCGCGGGATTGTTTGTGCAATGAATCCGTTGTTTGCAGCGATGGCACAGAAGGTATAGCGCAAGGTGTTGATGCCGATGGTGTTTTGTGGATTCGCACATCGGTGGGATTGAAACCCATCCACAGCGCGGAAGTCAGCGTGAAACCCTTGCGTTGAAACCCGCCTCAGCCTTAACATCAACACCAATATCAACACCAATATCAATATATTAAAAATCATGCTAAGAAGTTTTGTATTGCTTTTATTATTTGCCAATGGCTTGTATTTTGCGTGGACGGAAGGGTGGCTACAAACTGCGGGTTTTGCGCCTTCCGTGCAAACCGAACCCCAGCGGCTGGCGCAGCAAATTGTGCCCGAATCCTTGGAGATTTTGACCCCAAAACAATTCCAAAAAGCCCAAGAACAGGCACGCACCGAGAAAGCATTGAAAGAATGCTGGCAAGTAGGGCCATTTGATGAGGTGCAAGCCAACGCACTGCAACGCACCTTACCGAATATATTGGTTGCTAATTCTTGGAAGTTTGAAGTCGTTACCGTGGTACAAAATAAGCAATCTCTTCAACAATACCAGCTCAAAATTCCGGCACTCCCCAGTGCGAATCGACCCCGATTAAACGATTTAACCCCAGCGTTGGCGGGTAGAACCTTTCAACCCTGTACCCCATCATGAGTACCGCCTTTTTCATGTTGCGTGATACGGGAAAAATTTGGCAAGATAACGATAGTGGCGTACCATCAGTCCCACTCATCTCATCCGCGCGTAGCCGCAACTTGGAATCTGCCTTGAACCAGTCTCATCCGTCATTGCAAGAAGTTTCGGTCATCGTGGTGAACTACAACGCTGGAATGCTGTTACTCGATTGCGTTGCTGCGGCATTGGAACAAGCAGAGCAAGTCATTGTGGTGGATAACCATTCGACCGATTCCAGTATGCAGTGGTTAGCCGAACGTTTTCCCCAGCATCCACACCTTATTACCCAAATGATTCCCGACAATTTAGGTTTTGCGGTCGGGTGTAACCAAGGTCTGCACCACGCAACGCAAACGCATATTTTGTTTTTGAACCCCGATTGCATTTTGGGTCATGGTTCGTTGGAACGGATGGTGCAAGTGTTGCAAAACGATCCGCGTGTCGGCATGGTGGGTGGTTTACTGGCTAATTTGGATGGAAGCGAGCAAGGGGGGGGGCGCAGAGCCGTTCCAACCCCGTGGCGTTCGTTTGTACGTGCTTTTGGGCTGCATCGGTTCAGCAACCGCTGGCCGCGTTTATTTTTTGATTTTTACCTCCACACCCAGCCCTTGCCCAAAGCCCCAGTGGAAGTAGAAGCGATTTCGGGTGCGCTGATGCTCGTCAGGCGTGCAGCAGTAGAAGATGTCGGTTTATGGGACGAAAGTTACTTTTTGCATTGTGAAGATTTAGACTGGTGTATGCGATTTCGGCAAAAACAGTGGAAAATTCTCTTTGTACCCGATGCCCCCGTGATTCACCATTTAGGTCATAGTAGCCGCGTAAGACCGTATTTTGTGGAATGGCACAAGCACAAGGGCATGATTTATTTTTACCGAAAATTCTTTCAGCACCAGTATCCGGGCATTTTGATGTGGCTTGTGGATGCTGGCGTATGGCTGCGTTTTGGATTGATCGTCGTGCGGCATTTTTTGGGTCGTTTCAAGGCGTGGTTACAAGGGCGTAGCGATGGGAATTGAGAAAAAAATCGAACAAAAAATCGTTATTGGTGTGCTAGGAGGGCGTAGCCTCGTTGGAAATGTGCTGATCCCGATGCTGGTGCAGGCAGGGTATCGCGTGGTTGCTTTTTCTCGCAAGAACCAACCACAACCCACGGAACAACCCACGGAACAATCCACCGAACAACCCACTGTGCAGGGCGTGGAATGGCGGCATTTGTCTGATAACCCCTCCAGCACCCGCTTAGTGCCGGTGCAAGATCGCATTGATTGGTGGATTTGCCTCGCGCCTATTTGGGTATTGCCCACGTACTATCCCTTATTGGCAGCACATGGCACGCGCCGGATTGTGGTTTTGTCTTCTACCAGCCGCTTTACCAAAGTGAATTCGACCGTCTCTAGCGATGCCATTGTGGTCGACCAACTGGTGCAGGGTGAAGACAAGCTCCAAGCATGGGCGGCAAATGTAGGCGCAGAATGGGTGGTGCTGCGTCCCACATTGATTTACGGTAATGGACACGATAAAAATCTTACCGAGATTGCCCGTTTTATTCAGCGCTTCGGCTTTTTTCCGTTCATTGGCAAAGGCAAGGGATTACGCCAACCGATTCGCACCGAAGATGTCGCCCAAGCCTGTGTTTCTGCTTTATGCCGTACCACGATTGCCAATCGCGCGTACAACATTGCAGGGCAAGAAGTGCTCACGTACCGCGATATGGTGACCCGTATTTTTCATACTTTGAAATGCAAGCCGCGCTTTCTTTCCATTCCACGCAGTTTGTTTCAGCTTGCCTTGTTGGTGGTGCGTATCCTGCCACGTTACCGGAGTTGGTCGATTGCTATGGCAGACCGCATGAACAAAGATATGACCTTTGATTGGACGGAAGCGAAAAACGATTTGGGGTTTTCGCCCCGCCCTTTTCAATTTAGTCCCCACGATTTACCGCACGATTTACCTCACGGTTGAACGCATTTGCGATGGTAGAACGGGGGGATTCAATAGTACATCGGCTAAATCCGCATCTACGACTTCACCTTTTGCATTGATGAGCGGTAGGTTGTAATCATTCCAGCCGCGCACGCCCGTTTTCATGGAATAAACCCGCATAAAACCCATTTGCTGTAAGGTTTGTGCTGCCAATACGGTTCGATTACCAGATCGGCACACCAACACCACAGGTATCTCGGGTTCTTGTCGTGCATTTGCCAGTTGCGGTACGGTATCGGAATAACCCCAATCGCAAGCGGCTTCTAAAATTCCACGCGGCACGAACAATGCACCTTGAATATGTGCTGCATCGTATTCATTGGCTTCCCGAATATCCACCATGAGAAGCTGGAGGTCGGTCTGGCGCATAGCCTCCACATCCCACGGCATGAGTTCTTGAATATGCGGTAAAGCTGCTGCCACGAGGTGAGAAAAGGTTGCTGTTTTTGCTGTATTCATTTTGATTTCAATCCATGCAGCAACGCACCTAAGGCAATGCCCAGCAACGCCCACAGGATATTTCCGTTACCAGTTCCTACACTTGCCAATGCAGGGCCCGGACACACGCCGGACAAACCCCAGCCCATCCCAAACAATGCCGAACCGATGAGGGTGTCACGATTCCAAACTGCGGGATGGGTTTGAAACCCTTCCCCTAAACCCGAATGCTGAACGTAACGAGGAAACCATCGGTACACCGGAAAAACGACCGCAATCGCGCCAACCATTACCAAAAGCAAACCGTAATCCATACCCTGAAAAAATCCAAAAATGACGGCGGGTTGCACCATCGTAGAAAACGCCAATCCAAAACCAAACAAAGCACCTGAAATGAGCGTTACCAATAAGTTGACTGCATTTACCCTGCTGATGTTGATCATGCTAACCACCTCGCTGCGAGGTTGGCGGTCAATGCAGCCGAAGCCATGAACGTGAGTACCGCCAATAAAGAGGGGATTTTTAAGGAACTGATTCCACAAATTCCATGCCCGGAAGTGCAACCATTCGCCAAGCGTGCGCCATAGCCTACCAATACGCCACCCAAGAGCAATTTCCAAGCAGCAAAATCGGTACTTTGTGATGCACCACCCGCCACCCATTGCCACCACAAAAATCCACCCACCATCACGCCAGCGGCATACGCCAAACGCCAAATGCGCGAATCAAGCAAGCGGCTTTGCTGGAAGAATGGATGCCGCTTCAGTACAAACGACCAAGTGCTAGAGAAAAAGGTACTCATGCCGCCGATGCGTCCAGTAAGGACAAACAACAGCGACACCCCCGCGCCAATCAAAGCGCCACCCAGCAGATAGTGTTGCCACCCGTGGGGAAAAAGTGTGTTATATAAGTTCATGGCGATATATTATCCACCACGCCCCTCCGCCTACCAACCCGCTAACCTCTAAAAAAACACCGCATCCGCCCAAGCCTTGCCAGCGGCATCTTTGGCGGAGAGTTTGGGGGCTTCTGCCATTTGTGGCCATTCGATATTCAAGAACGGATCATTCCACGCAATGCACTGCTCATGCTCAGGGGCGTAGTAATCGGTGGTTTTGTACAAAAATTCGGCGGATTCGGATAGCACCACAAAACCGTGCGCAAATCCTGCCGGAACCCAAAATTGCGCCTTGTTTTGTGCCGACAACGTAGCGCCCGCCCATTGTCCAAACGTGGGTGAAGATCGGCGCAAATCGACTGCCACATCAAATACTTCGCCTGCCACTACGCGCACCAATTTGCCTTGCGGTTGTTGGATTTGGTAGTGCAATCCGCGCAACACACCGTGCGCTGAGCGCGAATGGTTGTCCTGCACAAACGTGGTGCTGACTCCGGTGGCGGCTTCAAAAGCGCGTTGATTAAAACTCTCAAAGAAAAAACCGCGATCATCGCCAAATACGCGCGGTTCAATCAAAATGACATCAGGGATAGGGGTACGGGTTATTTTCATTTTTTTCCTTCTTTTAGCAGTCCTTGGAGATATTGACCATAACCATTTTTTGCCAATGGTTGTGCCAAACGTAATAATTGTTCGCTATCAATAAAATTGCTGCGCCATGCGATTTCTTCCAAACACGCAATTTTTAATCCTTGGCGGCGTTCAAGGGTTGCAATAAATTGTCCGGCTTCTAATAAACTATCGTGCGTTCCTGTATCCAACCACGCATAACCGCGCTGCATAATTTGGACGCTTAAATTATTTTGATCCAAATAGGCTTGATTCACAGCGGTAATTTCCAATTCACCCCGCGCACTGGGTTTAACCGATTTGGCAATATCTACTACTTGTTTATCGTAAAAATACAAGCCCGTTACAGCGTAATGACTTTTCGGGGCTTTGGGCTTCTCTTCTATGCTGCACGCCTTGCCCGTGCTATCAAAAGCGACAACACCATAGCGTTCGGGGTCGTGAACATGGTAAGCAAATACCGTCGCACCTTGGGTTTGTTTATCGGCATTGTGCAATAAATTTTGAAAATCGTGTCCGTAGAAGATATTATCGCCCAATACCAAAGCGCAATCTTTATTACCGATGAATTCTTCGCCAATTAAAAAAGCCTGCGCCAAACCATCAGGGCTGGGTTGCACTGCATATTGCAAGTTAATTCCCCATTGGCTGCCATCACCCAATAATTGGGAAAAGCGGGGTGTATCCTGTGGCGTGCTGATAATCAAAATATCCCGAATACCCGCCAGCATTAACGTGCTTAATGGATAATAAATCATCGGTTTATCGTACACCGGCAAAAGCTGTTTGCTAATCGCCAGCGTGGCAGGGTGCAAGCGCGTGCCAGAACCACCTGCCAAAATAATCCCTCTGCGCGAGGTTGTATGTTTAATCATAATTAAATTTTTAGTTAATATAATTTATTGAACGAATTTATTGAACGAATTTATTGAATTTCTTTCAACATCCGCAAAACGCCCGCTTGCCAATGCGGTAGATTCAAACCGAAAGTTTGTTGCAATTTGGACGTATCCAAGCGCGAATTGTGCGGACGTTTAGCGGGTGTAGGAAACGCACTGGTGGGTACTGGGCGCAGCTCCTTTACCATCTTTGCTACTTTTGCTATTTTTTTAATAGCTGCCTGTGCAGTATCCATGCGCTCTGTAGCGTTAATGACGAAATCAGCGTAATCAAACCACGTTGTAACGCCATCCGCCACAAGGTGATAAATCCCCGCTTTGCCATTACCACCATCGCCATGATCCAGCACCTGCCGCAATGCGTGAGCGGTCACATCTGCCAATAATTCGGCTCCGGTGGGCGCACCGAATTGATCGTTAATCACCTGCATTAACTCGCGCTCACCAGCCAAGCGCAGCATGGTTTTGGCAAAATTTCCACCCCGCGCGGCGTAAACCCAACTGGTGCGAAAAATCAAATGGCGTTGGCAGCGTTCGGCAATCAAGCGCTCGCCTTCCAGCTTGGTTTGCCCGTAGGTGTTCAGCGGATTCGGCACATCATCCTCTTTCCACGGCGTGGTTCCGCTGCCGTTAAACACGTAATCGGTACTGTAATGCACCAGCCACGCGCCCAAACGCTGCGCTTCCTCAGCCAACACGCCCACGGCAGTAGCGTTGATGGTGCGTGCCAATTCGGGTTCGCTTTCGGCTTTATCCACCGCCGTGTGAGCCGCCGCATTCACAATCACGTTGGGGGCGATGGTGCGTACCGCTTCGGCAAGGGATTCGAGTTGCGTTAAATCCAAATTGCGGTCAAACGCGACCACTTCGCCCAGCGGCGCGAGGCTACGTTGCAATTCCCAACCCACTTGACCTTCACAGCCTAGAAGCAAAATTTTGGTTTTTTTCATAATTTCGATTATTAAGATTAAGCATCAATTCCAAGGATTAAAACAGGCGTGTCGATATTAGAAACTCCGCGTTGAGTCAAATCCCATGCGAATTGTTCATAATATGAAACACCTGTACTCATTTCATCGGCAAAATTTTTAACAGGCACAATTTCGATTCCTGCATCAATCAGTCCCATATTGCGAAAAATGGTCATTTTTGCACACACGTTGTAAACCATAAAGGCATACTTTCCAAATTGCACTTCTACGCCCAATTTGATCCCGGGTTTTACAAAGTCCATATCGCGGAATGGTTTGACGTGCGATGGTTTTGCGGGAATGTAGCCGGGCAAAAATTCACCTTGCGTGTAATCGCATTCCACCTTGTGATTTTTCCAACCCATTGGAGCAAGAAGTCGTTTAAATTCCTTATTGATTTCAGACGGTGAAAACAACAAACGACCGGGCATGGTTTTTTCTTCGCTCACTTTGGTTTTGAATTGTGCTGCATTGATTCCCTGAATCGCTTTGGTAATTTCAGCTAATTCATTGGCATACTGGGTCAAGACCTTATTTTTGCCACCGTTAAAGTCATATTGCGCCACGATTTTCATAACAATGCCCCTTGTTGTTCTTGTTCCACCATCCATTGTCTGGGGATTTGTGCCACTTTTTCCTTGCCTGTGGGTTGGTGTACGGGTTTTCCTAGCGGACGTATTGTCAACATTCCATTTTGAAAAGCAAGAATGCGCTCTTTCGCTAATACGATGTAACGAGGTTCTCGATCAATCATCATGCCTCGGCGTTCGTGTTGAAGGGCTGCAATCACGCTACTTCCCACCCCGCCAAAAGGGTCTAAAACCCAATCATCCTCATCGGTTAAAGCCAGTACGCAACGCTCAATTAACTCAACCGGAAATTGGCAGGGGTGCTCGGTTTTTTCAGGATGATTCGATTTGACATTGGGAATTTCAATGCGCCCACATTCCCATTCTTGGCATATTATTTTCCAATAATCGGATGGATTTTTACCCAATGGATTACCACTCGGCTGCCCTGTCTTTGCACCTTTGTAATGCAGTTTGCCGGGGTATTTGGAAGGGACACGCACCGCATCTAAATTGAACGTGTATTCCTCACCTTTGGTAAACCATAGCAATGTTTCATAGCGACCGGAAAAACGGTGACTTGCGTGCAATCCGTGGTCAAAATGCCACACAATGCGGTTGCGCAGACGCATCCCCAGCTCTTTGAACAAGGGATAAAAATAGACATCCAGCGGAAATACTTCTCCCGCATCCACATAATTGCCCACTTGCCAGACCACGCTACCATCCTGCCGTGTCACACGGTGGATTTCGTGGAGAATGGCTTTTTGCCATTCCAAATAATCGGCAAGTGGTACTTTTTTTTCATATTTCTCATACACCTTGCCGATGTTGTAAGGCGGTGAAGACACAACCAGTTTGAACGCATTGGAAGGCAGCTTTTTTAACTGCTCCAATGTGTCATCTTGGCAAATAACGATGCGCTCATTCGGTTGAAAGTTTGAGCTTATCGAATAGCGTTGCTTCATGCTGCTCCATACTGCGTAGCCACCCATTCACGGTATGCGCCGCTTTGCACATTCGCTACCCAATCTTGGTTCGATAAATACCAGCTTACCGTTTTGGCGATACCTGTTTCAAACGATTCGGCGGGTTTCCAGCCCAATTCGCTTTCGATTTTGCGTGCGTCAATGGCGTAGCGGCGGTCGTGTCCGGGGCGGTCGGTTACGAAGGTGATTTGGTTAGCGTAGGGTTTGCCATCGGCGCGGGGTTGCAGCGTATCCAACAAGCCGCAAATGGTGCGAACAATGTCTAAATTCGCTTTTTCGTTCCAGCCGCCTACGTTGTAGGTTTCGCCCAATTTTCCGGCTTCCAACACGCGGCGAATCGCGCTGCAATGGTCTTTCACGTACAACCAATCCCGAATCTGTTGACCATCGCCATACACGGGCAGATTTTTGCCTGCCAGCGCGTTCACAATCACCAGCGGAATCAATTTTTCAGGAAAGTGGTAAGGCCCGTAGTTGTTCGAGCAATTCGTAGTCAGCACAGGCAGCCCATACGTGTGGTGCCAAGCGCGTACCAAGTGATCGCTGGCGGCTTTGCTGGCGCTGTAGGGGCTATTGGGTTCGTAGCGATTCAATTCGGTAAACGCGGGGTCTTCTTTTTTCAGCGAACCATAGACTTCGTCGGTCGATACGTGCAGGAATCGAAAATTGTTTTTGGATAAATCGCCCGATTCTTCCAAGCCATTCCAATACGCCCGCACGCTCTCCAGCAAATTAAACGTGCCTACGATATTGTTCTGGATAAATTCGCCCGGCCCGTGAATGGAACGGTCAACGTGCGACTCTGCCGCAAAGTTCACCACCGCGCGCACAGAATGGCGGCGTAGCAAGTCGGCAACCAACGCCGTATCACCAATATCGCCTTTGACGAAGATATGGTGGGCATTGCCGTCTAAACTCGCCAGATTTTGCCGATTACCCGCGTAGCTGAGTTTGTCGAGGTTGATGACCGTTTCGTCCGAATGTGAATCAGATGCAAGCCAATCTAATACGAAGTTCGAGCCAATGAATCCGGCTCCGCCAGTTACAAGAATAGTCATAGAAAAAAATGGTTAAAAAATGGTTAAATCATGGTGTATTGCAATAACCTTGGATTTTCGCACCGTTCATGTTCTTTACTTCTTTTACTTCCTTTACTTCTTTTTCAAAAACACCTAGCCTTTTTTGGTGCTTGCTTGCCGCGTTCGTCGGATTGGCACTTGTCCCCACCCTTTGGACATCGCTTGATTTCAATGCCGCTGCATGGGCACGTAGCACCAACGCT
Source organism: Pseudomonadota bacterium (assembly GCA_039798085.1). Lineage (GTDB taxonomy): Bacteria > Pseudomonadota > Gammaproteobacteria > Burkholderiales > Burkholderiaceae_C > Allorhodoferax. Next base: position 881 of record JBDKGR010000063.1, on the reverse strand, counting down.
GTGCATTGGTGGTGGGTGGAGCTTATCAATTTGTATATCCCAATGGTGTTTCGCGTGATGGTGATTCTGTCTTTGCTCACATGGGGCGTTTTAAGTGCCATGAAAAAAGCCCAAAAATGGGGCTTGGTGCTGGCATTTGTGGGCATCGCAGGGACGGTAGGGCCGGGGGTTGTGGTGAATATGGTGTTCAAAGAGAACTGGCATCGCGCCCGCCCCTATCAGGTGCAGGAATTTGGCGGAGAGCAGCATTTCACCCGCGCGACCGTGATTGCCGATCAGTGCTATAACAACTGTTCGTTTGTGAGCGGGCATACGGCGTGCGGATTTTTCCTTGCGTCCCTTTTGCTGATCGAACGAAACCGAAGGAGGCGCTGGCTTTGGGCGGCGGCGGGTGTGGGGTTGGGGGCTTTAATCGGCTTCGCGCGCATGGCAGATAGCGCCCATTGGTTGAGCGATGTGCTATGGGCTGCACCCATCACTTGGTTGTCGAGTTGGGTGGTGTGGCGGGTGTTGCTGCGTTGGTATCCGCCAACCGCAAAGTAACACCACTCAACGCCCGATGTTGATGTTGTTGCCGCTACCGCCCGCAATTTGGGTGGTGATGTTGTTGTCTCCCGTCACATTCGCGGTCTGCGAAACACCGCCCGCAGCTTTGGCAACAGGCTGCGCTTCGGCGAGCCATTCCTTCAGGAACGTAGCCAATTCGGGATCGGCTTCGATGGCATCTTCCAGACTCACACGCAGAGAGCCTTGTCGATCTCCATTAGCGGGATTCTTTTCCAAAGCATTCACTGCTTGCTTAGTAGGTTCGGGAACGCGGTTTTTGAATTTATCAATCAGCCCTGTAATCGTCAGTTCACCGATTTTTTCTGCGGCTTTTT
>JBDKGR010000062.1:0-14875 GCA_039798085.1 Pseudomonadota bacterium | reverse complement strand
CGAGGATTCCTGCTTCACCGAAGATGCGCGTTTGCGTCTTGTGATTTTGACGCGTATATTACAGTGGCACGGCGATGAATATTTTGCCATTCCATTGGCATTTATAGTTTAATTGCCTGCGAAATGCAAACCAGTCTTGATCCAATATCGCTTTATTCAAGCCGGATTTTATGGAGTTTCCTGTGCCCGATGTAGTTTTAGATTGCGAGGGCGATTATTTTAACTACGGAAATTCTTGTTTCCATTCAATCAATTTTTGGCATAACTGCAAAAAACTCAGAAAAAACCGGTATTGTGTACCGTTGGGCATGGGTTCAAATTAGAAGGCTTGGAGGCGCTGCATAGATTGAATTATACTTGGTCTATGACTTCAAAAACAGGTTTTAGCACAAGTAGGCTGTGTGTCTTCAATATGTACGCCTATTTGGTCTTTGTTGCAAACTATCGGAGGAAAGCCAATACATTGCACAGCAAAAAACGCCAGACTACCCGAATTGGACGGGGTTTCTCGCACATTTTGGTAAATATCCGACTGATAAGCACTTCGCTGATCGGAAAAAGCACCGAGCTAGGCAAGGTCTAGCGACCTTTATTTTCAATAGGCGGCAGAAGAGATTTCATGGTTTTTGTCAGTCATCGCTTGGCTAGCAAGCTGTGGCGTAGCAAAACCTTCGCTTTGAAACAAGACATTGCCCTTGGCATCGACTTGTTTGAAATAAAACAATCCATCCGCTTTTTCGCGGTATTGTTTAAATGTGGGCGCGTTGGAACTGGATGGAGCGGCTTTGCTGGTCTTACCCGTATCGTTCACCATTTCCAAGCGACGCAAGCCCACCGCGTGGCGTAATTGCACCATGAAGGGCGTGGCGATTTGGCGGGCTTTGGTCGCACCGTGCATCAAAATTTCTTCGATACGTTCGGGCTTCGCCATGAGTTCCAAATACCGCTCCCGCATCGGGGCAATTTCTTGGTCGATGCGTTCCAACAGAACCTGTTTCGCATCGCCCCACGCAATCCCGTTGGCGAACGCTTGGGCAAATGCTGCCGTTTCTTCCGTGCTAGCAAAGGCTTGGTAGATTTGGAAGAGCGCAGAATCTTCGGTATCCTTCGCTTCACCGGGGATTTTGGAATCGGTTTTGATACCGGCGATGAGTTTTTTCAACTCCTTGTGTGTGGCAAATAGCGGGATGGTGTTGTCGTAACTTTTGCTCATTTTGCGCCCATCCAGCCCGGGGAGCGTCGCCACACTTTCCTCCACCAGCGCTTGCGGCTGCACAAAATGCTCACCATAGCGGTGGTTGAAACTGGCTGCCATATCCCGCGCCATTTCGATGTGCTGGATTTGGTCACGCCCGACCGGAACTTGGTGGGCATTGAACATCAAAATATCCGCCCCCATCAGCACGGGGTACATAAAGAGTCCGGCGGTTACGTCCCTATCCGAATCCAGCCCCGTAGCCGCGTTTTTATCGACTGCCGCCTTGTAAGCATGGGCGCGATTGAGCACGCCTTTGCCCGTAACGCAGGTTAAAAACCAAGTCAGTTCGGGGATTTCGGGTACATCGGATTGGCGATAAAACGTCACGCGCTCAGGATTCAACCCTGCGGCTAACCAGCTTGCTGCAATCTCTAATGTGGAGCGTTGAATCCGAACCGGATCATCAATTTTGATCAGTGCATGGTAATCGGCAAGAAAATAAAAGCTCTCCACATCCTGTGCCAAACTCGCTTGCACAGCGGGGCGGATAGAGCCAACATAATTGCCCAAATGGGGCGTGCCAGAGGTGGTAATTCCGGTGAGAAAACGGGTTTTTTTCATGTTTTTTGTCAATCAACAATGCAGTGGGGTGGTATGGTAGCCGGAATCGGTGGGGGTGTATGGGAATAGGTCGCGCTTCTATAATCAAAGGATTTTTTGCACTTTACGCACTTTATCCACTTTACGTACTTTACCGTTTATGCCCATTTATACCTATCAATGTGATGCCTGCGGGTTTTCTAAGGATGTATTGCAAAAAATATCCGATCCTGTATTGGAAGTTTGCCCATCCTGTGGTCAACCCGAATTCAAGAAACAAATCACAGCGGCTGGTTTTCAGCTTAAAGGTTCTGGCTGGTATGCAACCGATTTCAAATCCCCCGCCCCCACCCCCACCCCAGCAGCAACACCCGATGCCACTTAAAAAGTATATGCTGACAGGGTTGATGGTTTGGCTGCCCTTGGCAATCACCGTCTGGGTCTTATTGTGGTTGGTGAATTCATTGGATGGTATTTTGGCGGGTGTACTCTCGGCTGCCATTGCCATTTTGCCGCAAAGCATGGAACCCGCATTGGATCGTTTACGCTCCATCCCCGGCTTGGGTGCGATTTTGGTTGCCGCTGTGATGCTACTCACCGGCGCGATGGTATCCAATGTCGCTGGACGCTGGTGGTTGAAGCAATGGGATGGATTTATCACCAAAATCCCGATTGTGAAATCCATTTATAACAGCGTGAAAAAAGTATCCGATACGCTATTTTCTAGCAATGGCAATGCGTTTCGCACGGCGTTGTTAGTACAGTATCCGCGTGCCGGATGTTGGACGATTGCCTTTCAAACAGGAATACCGGGAGGGGAAGTCGCCAACCACCTTGCAGGGGACTATATAAGTGTTTATGTGCCCACCACCCCGAATCCTACCAGTGGGTTTTTTTTGATGCTTCCTTGCTCTGATGTGATTGAGTTGGATATGAGTGTCGATCAAGCACTTACCTACGTCATTTCAATGGGTTCGGTTCCCCCTGCGGTAAAAATAAAAGAATCTCAATAATTTCAATCATCTCAATAATTTCAATAATTTAAATAACCTAAAAACGGAAAGTCTTTATTTATTATGTCTATGCGTTCCCATTATTGCGGTCTTGTTACCGAGAGCTTGTTAGATCAAAACGTCACTTTGTGCGGCTGGGTGAATCGTCGCCGCGACCACGGTGGTGTGATTTTTGTCGATTTGCGTGACCGTGAAGGCTATGTGCAAGTGGTGTGCGATCCTGATCGCGCCGAGATGTTCAAAACTGCGGAAGGTATCCGTAACGAGTTTTGTGTGCAGATCAAAGGTCTTGTTCGCGCCCGCCCCGAAGGTACGATCAATAGCAACCTGAAAAGCGGCAAAATCGAAGTGCTGTGCCACGAATTGAACGTGTTGAATCCTTCGGTTACGCCCCCCTTCCAAATTGATGAGGAAAATTTAAGCGAAACCACCCGCCTCACGCACCGTGTTTTGGATTTGCGTCGTCCCTATATGCAGAACAATTTGATGCTGCGTTACCGCGTGTCGATGGAAGTGCGTAAATTCTTGGATGCGAACGGCTTTATCGACATCGAAACCCCGATGCTGACCAAATCCACCCCTGAAGGCGCACGCGATTACCTCGTGCCTAGCCGTGTGCATGATGGACATTTCTTTGCGCTGCCCCAATCGCCCCAATTATTCAAACAGTTGTTGATGGTGGCGGGTTTTGACCGTTACTACCAAATCACCAAATGCTTCCGTGATGAAGATTTGCGTGCCGACCGCCAGCCCGAATTCACGCAGATTGATATTGAAACATCGTTCCTCACCGAAGAAGACATCCGCGAGATGTTCCAAGGCATGATTACGACGGTGTTCAAAACCACGATTGGCGTGGATTTGGGCGATTTCCCCGTGATGAGTTATGCCGATGCTATGCACCTCTACGGCTCGGATAAGCCCGATTTGCGCGTCCATCTTCAATTCGCCGAATTGACCGATGTGATGAAGGATGTGGGCTTCAAAGTATTCTCCGGTGCAGCCACCATGAAAGGTGGGCGGGTGGTTGCTCTGCGCGTACCCAACGGCTCGAAAGAAGGCGCTGGTATTAGCCGAGGCGAGATTGATGCCTACACCGAATTCGTCAAAATCTACGGTGCAAAAGGGCTGGCATACATCCGCGTGAACGACATCACCAAAGGGCGTGACGGTTTGCAAAGCCCTATCGTCAAAAACATCCACGATGCTGCCTTGGCAGCGGTGCTGGAACGCACCGGTGCGCAAGATGGTGATTTGATTTTCTTCGGTGCCGACAAAGAAAAAATCGTGAACGATGCGATTGGCGCGTTGCGTATCAAAATCGGTCACAGCGAATTTGGTAAGAAAAACGGCTTGTTTGAAACAGGCTGGAAACCTCTGTGGGTGGTCGATTTCCCCATGTTCGAATACGATGAAGAAGCAGGGCGCTACAACGCCGTGCATCACCCCTTCACCGCGCCCAAAGATGGACACGAAGATTGGATGGTCACCGCGCCCGAGAAGTGCATCGCCAAAGGTTACGACATGGTTCTCAATGGCTGGGAAATGGGTGGCGGCTCGGTGCGTATCCACCGCGCGGATGTGCAGCAAAAAGTGTTCGATGCCTTGAAAATCACGCCCGAAGAAGCGCAAGTTAAATTCGGTTTCTTGTTGGATGCCTTGCAATACGGAGCGCCTCCGCACGGCGGTTTGGCGTTCGGTTTGGATCGCATCGTCACGTTGATGACAGGCGCAGATTCCATCCGTGACGTAATCGCCTTCCCCAAAACCCAACGTGCCCAATGTTTGCTCACCCAAGCACCGAGCTTAGTGGAAGAGAAGCAGTTGCGCGAACTGCATATTCGCCTGCGGAATGTCGATGCAGTGCCCCGTTCTTAATTAACCAAACACACATCACACATTACACATCACAATGAATCCAACCGATAACGATAGTGGAATTCCCGTCTCGGTCAAAATCCGAGAGCGGTTACTCGCTGCCCGTCAGCGCTTCCATGCCAACGACAATATCGCCAATTTTGTCCAACCCGAGGAACTGGAAAAGTTACTGGATGAAGTGGAAATCAAAATGCAGGGTGTGTTGGACAGCCTCGTCATTGACACCGCAAACGACCATAACACCCAAAACACCGCCCGCCGTGTTGCCAAAATGTACGTCAACGAGGTTTTTCGGGGGCGTTATGTCCAAGCTCCGCGCATTACCGAATTCCCCAATGTGGGGCATTTGAATGAGCTGATGATTGTCGGGCCGATTACCGTGCGCAGTGCGTGCAGCCACCATTTTTGCCCCGTCATTGGTAAATTGTGGATTGGGGTGTTGCCAAATCGGCATACCAATGTGATTGGACTTTCTAAATACGCCCGTTTAGCCGAATGGGTGATGGGTCGTCCGCAAATTCAAGAGGAAGCGGTGGTGCAGCTTGCGGATTTAATCGAAGAGAAAACCCATCCAGACGGTTTAGCCGTGGTGATGGAGGCCAGCCACTACTGCATGGGGTGGCGTGGTGTGAAGGACATGGATAGCAAAATGCTCAATTCCGTGATGCGTGGCGTATTCTTGGAAAACTCGGATTTGCGTAAAGAATTTTTGGCATTGATTCCCCAGCGGAATCAATAAAAAAAAACGATGGAAATGGGCTACATCCCCACATAACGTCCGGCACGGTGGTTGGTTGCTAGGGTTTGATTTACCACCACCGCCCCGACCACCGAGAGCGCAATCATCGTCCAATCCCGCAGGAAGAAGGACACCAGCACAATGGCACAATCCATGCCCATTTGCAGCCATCCGGCACGCCAGCCGAAGCGTTCTTGCAAGTACAGCACCAGCACATTGAAACCACCAAGGCTAGCACGGTGGCGAAAAAGAATCAGCATCCCAGTTCCCATCAGCAAGCCGCCCAGCACGGTGGCAAGCCAAGGATTGAGCGTATCAAAATGCAGCAATGGCGGGATGATATTGCTAAAGAACGCTAGCAGTGCAACGGCAGCAAAAGTTTTGGCAGCAAATGCCTTGCCCATGCGCCGAATCGCCAGACCGTAAAACGGCAGGTTAATGAGAAAAAAGATTACCCCAAAGTTCCACCCTGTAGCGTAATGCAGCAGAAATGCCACGCCTGCCGTTCCACCCGTCAGCAAGCCGGTGTGCTTGAACATGACCACACCGAGCGCGACAAACAGCGTTCCGGTAAGCAGTGCCATCACATCCTCGTAGGGTTTGTGGGCGTTAGACATTATTCCCATCCTCTTCGGTGTTTGTAAAACCTTGTTAAGTATGGTTTTTCATCCATTTGATAAAGGGTATAACCTGATAGTCACTTCAACCCACACAACAAATCATTCTTAATATCATCCAAATGTTCCAGCCCCACGCTCATGCGAATCAAGCCTTGGCTGATGCCAGCGGCTTGGCGTTGCGCCTCGGTCATGCGTCCGTGGGACGTGCTGGCAGGGTGCGCCAACAGCGTTTTGGTATCGCCCAAGTTCGTGCAAAGCGATAAAACTTGCAGCGAATCCAGCACATGAAAAGCCTTAGCACGGGCTTGTTCGGGGTTGTCTGCTCGCACGGAGAACGATAGCACCGCACCACCCAGTCCATTTTGCTGCGCCATTGCCAGTGTGTGTTGTGGATGGTTTTCCAGACCCGGGTAATACACCCGTTCTACCAGTGCTTGCTCCTGTAACCATAGCGCGATATGCAGAGCCTGTGCGCTTTGGGCACGCATTCGGATGTTTAATGTTTCCAGTCCCTTTAGTACCACCCACGCATTGAATGGCGCTAGCGTCATGCCGCCGCTTTTCAAAACGGGCAGGAATTTCTCAGTGACCAGCTCCTCACTCGCGCACAAAGCACCTGCCATCACGCGCCCTTGTCCGTCCAAAAACTTGGTTCCCGAGTGCATCACAATATCCGCGCCCAACGTGATGGGGCGTTGCAGTGCGGGCGTGGCAAAGCAGTTATCCACCGCGAACAACGCGCCCGCCCGATGTGCCAAATCTGCTAGCGCGGCGATGTCGCAGACTTCGGTTAATGGGTTGGTCGGCGTTTCAGCAAACAACAATTTGGTATTGGGGCGAATGGCGGCTTTCCATTCATTCACATCGGTTTGCGATACGAAAGTGGATTGCACACCAAATTTGGCCAAATCCGAACCGATGAGCTTAATCGTCGAGCCGAACATAGAACGCGAACACACCACATGGTCGCCGGATTGCAGTAAGCCCATGCACATCATCAAAATGGCGGACATTCCCGAAGCGGTGGAAATCGCGGCTTCTGCGCCTTCCATTTTTGCCAAACGCTGCTCAAAGCTGGCGACGGTGGGATTGCCGTAGCGTCCGTAGGTAAAGCCGTCTTCATCGCCGGCAAAACGGGCAGCCGAGGCGGCTGCATTGGGTTGAACGTAGCCACTGGTGAGATACAGCGCTTCCGAATTTTCACCGTATGGGCTGCGGGCAACGGCTTCGCGTACAGCGAGGGTATCAGGGTGCATTCTGTGACCTTTCAATTATCTTCTAGCCCTTCTTCGACACGTTCCACCAGAACGCGCTCGTCGTGCAGGCGACCAATATCTTCGGGTTGGATGTCACCTGTCACATAAATGCCGTCAAAGCAAGAGGCCTCAAACCCCTCAATGGAAGGATTCAAATCGGCAATGGCTTTTTTCATGCAGTCCACGTCTTGATAAATCAAGGCATCGCAACCAATGATTTGGCGAATTTCTTCATTCGTGCGGTTGTACGCAACCAATTCGCTGCTGGTGGGCATATCAATGCCATAGACATTCGGATAACGCACGGGCGGCGCGGCACTCGCCATATACACTTTGTTTGCGCCCGCATCGCGTGCCATTTGCACGATTTCTTTGGAGGTAGTGCCGCGCACGATGGAATCGTCCACCAGCAACACATTGCGTCCTTTGAACTCGCTGGCAATGGCATTGAGTTTTTGCCGTACCGATTTTTTCCGCACCGATTGCCCGGGCATGATGAATGTGCGTCCCACATAGCGATTTTTCACAAAACCTTCGCGGTACGGTAAGCCCAGCAACTGTGCCAACTGTGCCGCACTGGGTCGGCTGGATTCGGGAATCGGGATGACCACATCAATTTCATGGGGCGGAACGGTCGAAACCACCCGCTTTGCCAATGCCTCACCCAGCCCCAAACGCGCTTGATAAACGGAGATATTGTCCATCACCGAATCGGGACGTGCCAAATACACATATTCAAAAATACAAGGATGCAAGCGCGGGTTATCGGAACATTGCCGAGCATGAACCGTACCATTCAATTCCACAAACACCGCTTCTCCCGCGTCGATATTGCGATCCAGCGTATGTCCAATGCCTTCTAGCACCACCGATTCACTGGCAATGGTGATGCTTCCATCTTCTGCTTTACCCATGCACAAAGGGCGAATACCGAAGGGATCACGAAATGCCAATACACCGTAACCCGCAATCAAGGCAATCACGGCATACGATCCTTTCACGCGCTGGTGAACTTGGCGTACCGCTGCAAATACGTCATGGACTTTGAGCGAATTCCCATCGGTGGTGCGTGCCAATTCATGGGCGAGCACGTTAAGCAGTACCTCAGAATCGCTTTCGGTGTTGATGTGGCGATGGTCGGTCTCGAACATCTCGTTTTTCAGGGCATGGGCATTCGTCAAATTCCCGTTGTGTACCAGCACGATACCGAACGGTGCATTGACGTAGAAGGGTTGTGCTTCTTCCTCACTAAAAGCATTGCCGGCAGTGGGGTAGCGGACTTGTCCTAAACCGCAATTTCCGGGTAATGAACGCATATTGCGTGTACGAAACACATCACGCACCATGCCTTTGGCTTTGTGCATAAAGAATTTGCGATTTTGCTGGGTCACAATACCCGCCGCATCCTGCCCGCGATGTTGCAATAACAACAAGGCATCGTAAATCAACTGGTTTACTGGCGTTTGGCTGACTACACCGACTATCCCGCACATAAAGCGTTCTCACTTAAAAAATAAAAATTTAACGTTCTAAAAAATTTAACGTTCTAAAACAGAGGCTGATAAATCCAATTTACGCACACGCGCTGCGGTGGAATCCGCTTCGCTGCGTAGTTTCATCGGGCCAATGCGTACCAAAATCCGTTTTTCTTGTTTGCGTTCCACAATCTGGGTATAGGTTGACAATCCAGCCGATTCCGCCTTGAGGCGCACCGCACGGGCCTTGGCAGAATCGGTAAACGTACCCAAATGGACGATAAAAGGTTTGGCGGGTTTATCCGCAGGCTCTGGTTCGGATTTGGATTTAGATTTGGACTTGGCTTTTTCTTTATCCTTATTTTTGGGTTTGGGGGGGGATGGTAGGCTGTGAACGGGACGTGCAGCCGTTGAACTATCCTTGGGTGCGAGGGCTTGCCGCGTGGAGGGGATTGATTTACCGGATGAGGGGGGAATTTCTCGGGTTCCCTCTTCGCTCTCCGTAATCATCGCGGATGAAGAGGGGGGGCGTTGCAACGATGTCAGCGATGCCAACGGTGTTAATTTACTGTGGTTGTTGCTGGTGGTTGCTGTGGTTGCTGTAGCGCTTGCTGCGGTAGTGGTAGCAGAGTGGATCGTAATCGGCACATTCACCGGAAGCGGGCGGGGTTCACTATCAAATAATTTAGGAAAACCTACCACGCCTAACGATACCAAAACCGTCGCCCCAATCAGGCGATGCCGCACCTTTCTGCGTAGATTTTCCACGCTTCCAAGGGCTGGTGTAGCAGATCGGGATTTGTTTGCACCCTTGTGAAGTTTGAAGAAAGCCATTGCCTAAGGAGAAAGGACACCACCAACGGTGTAAAACGACCCAAAAACAACGATTCTATCAGTGGGTTTTGCAGTTTGTTGTGCCGCTTGCAATGCTTGGCGGGGGTTCTGAAAACACAATACCTGCACATCGGGGCGGGAATTTTGTGCCAACCATTGGGTTTGCAGCGCTTGTGCGGTTGCCGCGCGGGCTGTGGGCAAATCGGTAAAGTACCAGCGGTCTATCAAGGGGTTTAACGAGGCAAACATCGTGCTTAAATCCTTATCGCTCATCGCGCCAAAAACGGCATGGGTACACGGGTAAAACCCCATTGCATCTAAATTTGCCACCAATGCAGCAACCGAATGCGGATTGTGCGCTACATCCAGCACTTGCGTCGCTTTCTCCATACCCCCCGGGATAATTTGGAAGCGTCCGGGTAATTGCACCATTGCAAAGCCGTTGCGAATCGCTTGGGCACTTAACGGTAACACCGGACGCAGTGCCGTTAAAGCCGCCAACACCCCCGCCGCATTGAGTAGTTGATTAGCACCCCGCAGTGCCGGATACGCCAAACCACTGTAACGTCGTCCGCGCCCTTGCCAGTTCCATTGTTGAGGGTCACCGGATACGCTGAAATCACGCCCCGTAGAGCCTACACGCCACAAATCCGCCCCGATTTCGGTTGCATGATCCAGCACGCTTTGCGGAGGTACGGGATCGCTGACGATAACGGGGCGACCGGTTCGCATAATTCCGGCTTTTTCTGCGCCAATGGCTTCGCGCGTGTTGCCCAAAAATTCGGCGTGGTCGATGTCGATGCTGGTGATGATGGCGCAATCTGCATCGATGATATTGGTGGCATCCAAACGTCCACCCAAACCGACTTCCAAAATCACGACATCCAGATTCGAGTCGGCCATGACTTGCATAATTGCCAGCGTGGAAAATTCAAAATACGTGAGCGATATTTCGCCTCTAGCCCGCTCCACACTTGCAAAGGCAGCTACCAAAAGCGTAGCATCAACCGCTTCTCCTAAAAGCCGCAGACGCTCTTCAAAATGCACCAAATGCGGCGAAGAATAAACCCCCGTGCGATAGCCCGCCATCCCCAAAATAGATTCCAGCATGGCACAAGTAGAGCCTTTGCCATTCGTTCCCGCCACCGTGATAACGGGACAGGTAAATTGAAGCGGCATACGTTGTGCCACGGTGCGTACCCGATCCAAACCCATTTCAATGGTGGAGGGGTGTAGCCGTTCGCAATAGATAAGCCAATCGCTTAACGTAGTAGGTGAATTGGGTGAATTGGAGCAATGTAGTTTGGACATGGAAGATAAAGACAAAAAAACCAGCTTAGGGTCGTACTTAGGGTCATACCCAGTTGAATCACAACACACACTCCCACACCTTCAACCCCGCCTCCCGCTCTGCTTCAACTTGGTGCATTTCTACCTGTGCGGGGGCATCATCCAAACGGGCGTGGTGTTGCAGTTGGCGCAGGTGGCGGTAGGCTTGGGCGGCGTTTTCGCCTAATGGGGTCGGCATCAGCCCCAAGTCTTGTGCCTGCTGCAAGAGTGCGATATTACCCACATTCGGGCGCAGTTCGGGGTGATGCTGGCTATGTGCCAGAACGAGGTATTGCACGGCAAATTCCACATCCACCATCCCGCCCGCACTGTGTTTGACATCAAACATCCCCGCCCGAACCGGATGCGCCGTCCGCACTTTGGCACGCATGGCGGTGATTTCTTCGCGTAGCCCAATCGCATCACGCGGTGCGGTGATTACCTTTTCCCGCACAGCATCGAACTTTGCTCTTAAATCGGTAGCACCTAACACACAGCGGGCGCGGGTTATCGCCTGATGTTCCCACGTCCATGCCGTATTATTGCCGCGTTGCTGCTGGTAATCGGCATAGGCTTCAAAGCGGGTCACCAGCAACCCTGAGTTTCCATTGGGACGCAAAGCGGTGTCGATTTCATACAAATCGCCTTCACCGGTTTTCACGGTCAGCCATGTAATGAGCTTGCGCACCAAAGCGGCATAGACTTCGCCCGCCCGTTCGTGGGCATCGTCATAGACGAAAACAATGTCCAAGTCGCTGCCGTAGCCCAGTTCTTTGCCGCCGAGTTTGCCGTAGGCGATGATGCCAAAACGGCATTCCTCTTGGTGGCGGTTGCGCAGGCGTTCCCAACACCATTGCGTGGTGATTTGGAGCATGGCTTCGGCAAGGGCGCTTAAATCATCGGCAACTTGTTCTACGCTTAAACGTCCTTCCACATCGCGTACCAGTGTGCGGAAGGTTTCGGCATGGTGGGCGCGGCGTAGCAAATTCAATAAGGCTTCATCGTCATCTTCTCCGCTGCTTTTGAGGGCTTGGCGACGGCGTTCGAGTTCATCTACAAATTCGGCAAAATCAAAACGCTCTTCCAACATCGCCGTACTGGCAAGCTCATCCATCACCCCCGGATGTTGCAACAAATACTTGGCGGGCCAACGCGCCGCCCCCAAAATCCGCAAGAGGCGTTCGTGGATGTTGGGGCGTTCTAGCAGCATTGCCAGATAGCTTTCACGGCGCAAGAGCGGTTCTAACCAATCGGTAAAGCGTAGCGCGGTCGCCTCGGTGACCATGCCAGTGTGTACCCATTGCCAAGTGCGTTGAATCAGGCGTAGCAAGCGTTGGTACGATTCATCGCGCAGCATTCGTGTGCGTGCTTGAAAGCTCTCGCTCAAACGGGCTAATACGATTTCTGGATTCGTATCCCCATGACCCCCACCATGACCCCCATTGCTGCCCATGTTGCATTGTTTGCATACATTGGCAGGGGCTTCCGATGCACCACCTAAAAGGGCATCGAATTCCTGCGCCACGCATTCACGGTGACCATTGAGGGTGTGCAAAAAGATGCTCACATCGGCAAAACCCAAGCTGAGGGCAATCCATTCCAAATCGGCATCTTGGGTCGGGAGGATATGGGTTTGCTGGTCGTCCAGATATTGGATGCGGTGTTCGACATTGCGCAAAAAGATATACGCCTGAGCCAGTGCGTCCGCTGTGGCTTGTGGCAGGAGTTTGGCTTGTACCAAGCGTTGCAATGCGCTTTGGGTGGGACGGGTGCGCAGTTCAGGATATTGTCCGCCGCGCACCACTTGCAATAGTTGCACGGTGAATTCGATTTCCCGAATCCCCCCGCGTGAGAGTTTGACATCGTTCGCGCGTTCGGGTCGTCCGGCACTGCGTTGGGTGGCATGGTCTCGGATTTGGCGATGCAAAATCCGCAACGCCTCAAACACGTTGTAATCCAAATAACGGCGAAACACAAAGGGAACCACGATGCTGCGCAGTTTTTGCGCTACACCCAGCCCCGCACCGACAATCACACGGCTTTTGAGCCAAGCAAAGCGTTCCCACTCGCGCCCTTGAACGTGAAAATACTCTTCCAACGCCCCCAGCGATACGGCAGGTGGCCCCGAATTACCATTCGGACGCAACGCTAAATCAACACGGAACACAAAACCATGCTCGGTGGTATCGCCAATCAGGGTTTGAATCTGGCGCACCAGTTTGCGAAAATACTCACTGTGGTTGCTGGTTTTGTTTTCATCGTCATAGACATAAATAATGTCGATGTCGCTGGATACATTCAATTCCCGCGCCCCCAGTTTACCCATGCCCACGATGCAAAATTCAAAGCGTTTACCAAGGGTGCGAACGGCTTCATCGGCAGCGATTTGAAGGGCAAATTCGGCGAGTTCGGTCATCGCCAACGTCACGGCTTGGAGGGTGATTTGTTGATTGCAATCCAGCTCCGCCAACCGTTCCATCACCAGTTGGCGCACGATGCGCAAAGCACTGCCAACCTCTATGCCCTTATTTTGTAGATGCGCAAATAGCGCTTCCATACGGCTGCGATTGGGGATACCGGATGGTAAATCGGCACGCTCGGTAGCGTAACGGCGGCGGATACGTTGCACAAAACGGGAGTGTTCCGCTTTATCAGTGAGGTCGTTGCGGGTCATAATTCCATCAATGGTTCAGATTCCTCTCCCCCCCCTGTTGAAAATCACGCTGTCTCTGAAGTCTGCAAAGTCGGGCTTACTTCGGGTTGGGCGTTGGCTTTTATGGGGGGCTGGAGTCGGAATTGGGGTTTTGCATGGCATCATTGTGCCGCGAATTGATGACTTCCGCCCTGCACTCGAAGAACAAGCAAGCCGCTTGCTGGGTGTTCCGGTTCGCATTGGACGAATAGAGGCACATTCCCAACGCCTGATTCCGACACTGGAGTTTCACCATATCGCCCTACTGGATGCGCAAGGGCTGGCGGCATTGCAACTGCCTTGGGTGCAAATCGTGCTGTGGGAACCGTTGGTTATTAAAAATCCCACCGTGAAGATTCACCGTGCCAAGGATGGAATACTTTGGATAGCGGGTTTTCCGATTCCTTCTACACCAGCGGCTGCGGAGAATGCCTATTCTCATTCTTATTCTTTATGGGATTGGTTGCCTGAGCTGCATATTTTTCATGGCACGGTCACCATTTCGGATAAGCAGTATTCGGTTCCGCCTTGGGTTTTATCGGGTGTGAATGCGGTATTGCGCAACCGCGATGGTCAGCATATTCTGCATGCGGAAACACCCCATATCGGCATCAAAGGCAATTTCAATTCGCGCTGGGAAGGATTCTTATTTGCCCACACCGAACCCATTTTGCTGACCCATTTGAATCCCTATATCAAGCAACTAGAAAAATCAGAGCAATGGGGGAAATCGGGGAAATCGGGGCAACTTGGGGAATTTACCCAAGGTACTGTGGCACTCAATGTGGTGATTGCTACTACGGTGGCTACTGCACCGAGTACACCGAGTACACCGACGACACCGTTACGGGTGGAGTGGACTATCCGCAACGGCACGGTGAAACTACCCCAATGGTTTGAACACGCCGCGCTATCGGTGGATGATTGGACGGGTTCTTTGGAATGGAAGCAGCACGGTATTCATCCTACCGTGCATCCTACATTGCATAGTGTGTTTCAGTTCGCCAATGCGGATGCCGCAGGCAAGGCGACCCTGCATTGGAGTGAAAAAAACGGTTTCCTCTTACAAGGTCACCTCAGCCGTGCCGATGCCACCAAGGTACATCGGTATTTACCGCTGGAGCTTCCTACCGCAGCGCGACACTATGTCCGCGATGCGGTGTTGGGCGGAACGGGGACGAATGTGGAGTTTCGTATCAAAGGTTTTTTCGACGATTTTCGGATTGCCGCCCACATTGAAA
>JBDKGR010000061.1:0-14890 GCA_039798085.1 Pseudomonadota bacterium | reverse complement strand
ACCCGCGACCAGCGAACCACCCAAGCCTTTAATGGTGGAGATGGTTGCACCACCCCAAAAAACCATTCACCCAATCCACCCAACCATTCAACCCCCTACGCCAACCAATGTGGCACGCCCTGCACCATCCGTTCCGGTTACCGCCCCGCTTTTGGCAACCCAAGGGGAAAGTATTTCCAGCATTGCTCCGGTAACGGATATTCCAAAACCCATACCTGCACCACCAGCCGCCGCACCTGCTGCGGTTGCGGCTGCCCCTAGCGTTCCGCGTTTTGATGTCGACTATTTGAACAACCCATCCCCTGCTTATCCCCCTTTGTCGCGCCGTTTGCACGAGGAAGGAAAAGTGGTGTTACGGGTGTTTGTGGAAGCCTCCGGTGCGGCGGGAACGATTGAAATTCGTACCAGTTCGGGCTTTGAGCGTCTGGATAAATCCGCAGTCACCGCCGTTTCGCGCTGGAAATTTGTTCCAGCCAAGCAAGGGGCGGAGGCGGTGGGGGCGTGGGTTTTGGTTCCGATTATTTTTAGTTTGAAGGATTAACGTGTGATGAATGAAGCCAATGAAGCCTTGGGTGTCGGTTTGGGTTTTGCCCATTTTTTAGCACATACCGATGGGGTTGCCCGTGTTGTATTGGGATTTTTGCTGCTGGGTTCGGTGGTGAGTTGGTATCTCATCATCACCAAAATTATCCACACCCTGCGTGCGAATCGCCAAAGCGAGCGTTTTTTGCGAATTTTTTGGGATGCCCCCAATTTAGAAGCCGTCGCCAACGAAATTCGCGCCACTGGCACACCCGAACCCTTTTCGCACCTGCTGCACCACGGTTTTACCGCCGTTCACCATTTCAGCCGCCGTGCCGAAGCGCCCAGTTTGGTGAACGCCGGAACGCCCGATGAAATCCTCACCCGCGCCCTGCGCCGCGCGATTGAAGAAGATAAAACCCGCCTCGAATTGGGTCAAACCTTTTTGGCGACGGTGGCATCCAGTGCGCCGTTTGTCGGGCTGCTGGGAACGGTGTGGGGCATTTACCATGCGCTGATGGCGATAGGTTTATCGGGGCAAGGCACGCTCGATAAGGTTGCTGGCCCCGTAGGGGAGGCGCTCATCATGACGGGAATCGGCTTGGCGGTGGCGATTCCGGCGGCGATTGCCTACAACGGCTTTGCCCGCGTTACGCGCAATACCTTGTCGCAGTTGAATTCCTTTGCCTACGATGTCCATAACTTTTTGGTAACGGGTATCAAAGTTCCACCCCTCACACGCAACGCCGTAGGCACGGTCAATGTCGCTGGCACGGGGGCAGTATGAGCTTTGGCAGCCTTGAAAGCGGGGACGATAACGCGCCGCTCGCTGAAATCAATATGGTTCCGCTGATTGATGTGATGTTGGTGCTGCTGGTGATTTTTCTGGTGACCACGCCCTTGCTTACCCATGCGGTGAAGGTCGATTTGCCCCAAGCATCCTCTGCGCCGAACAACGCCAAGCCGGAACATATTCAGGTGTCGATTGATGCCCACAGTACGGTTTATTGGAATCAAGAAGCGGTCGATGCCACCACCCTCAGCGCCCGATTGGAACGCGCAGCGCAGCAAACCACGCAGCCCGAATTGCATATCCACGCCGATGGCAAAACGCCTTACGAAGCCGTCGCGCAGTTGATGGCGCAGGCGGCGCGTCATGGCGTGAAAAAAATCGGTTTTATTACGAAGAAGGATTAAATCATGAAAACTATGAATACCCTTAAAACTTTACCACTCGGTGCTTTGATGCTCGCGGGCTTATCATCTGCATCATCATTTGCTACAGAAAACATAGCTATCCGTGCAGACGGGGCGGGCGCTAAGGAGCTTTCGGCTATTAAAGTGCAAGCCAATGCAGAATCCGATAAACCCGATGGAATGCGTGCCACCGCCACCCGTGTCGGCAAGGTCTTGCAAGACCCGCATGATGTACCGCAAGCGATTACGTCCGTCACCCAAACCATGTTGCAAGAACAGCAAGTGGGTTCGTTGAAAGAGGCGTTGCGCAATGTGTCGGGCTTGTCGTTTAACGCGGCGGAAGGCGGGCGTTCTGGCGATAACATGAATCTGCGCGGCTTTTATACCTTCGGCGATATGTACTTGGACGGCATCCGCGATACGGCGCAGTACAACCGCGAAACTTTCAATTTAGAGCAAGTCGATGTGCTGCGCGGTGCGGGTGCGATGCTCTTCGGGCGTGGGCAGGCGGGTGGTGTTATCAACCAAGTCAGCAAAACGCCCAAGCTCTACGCGCAACACAGCGTCAGTGCCACGATGGGCAATAACAATTACAAGGAATTTACTGCGGATTTGAATCAACCCTTGGCACAAGATGCCGCCATTCGGGTGAACCTGATGCAGCGCGATGAAGGCAGTTGGCGCAGTAATCCGACTACCGGAACCGAACCCGACATCCATCGCAAAGGCTTGGCGGTGAGTTTGGCGCTGAACCAGCAAACCGATCACCAGTTTTGGATTAACTACCTCAATCTACGCACCAACGATAACCCCGATTACGGCGTATCGTTCGATGCCGCCACCCGTGCGCCCGGGGAGAAATTGCCAGTGCATTATTTCTGGGGCAATGATCGTACTTTCGATAAAAGCGATACCAGCATGACCACGCTGGTGCATGAATACAAAATTTCGTCCACCAGCCAGCTCCGCACGCAGTTGCGTATGGCGGATTACGACCGCAGCTACTGGGCGAAAACGCCGAATTTGACCACGCCCCCCAACGCCTTGGGTGGCATCGGCGGCAACCAAACCCGCATATCCAACTATAAAACCACCACGCTGCAATCCGACTACAGCACCAAGCTCTATGCGGGGGGGATGAAGCACGACATCATCGCCGGATTCGAGTATTTGAAAGAAGAAGGTTACCGCAAAGGTTTGCAAAATTTTGGCACGACCGATGCCCCCGATTTCCGACCCTATCAAGAAGCGACTACTGGCACTGCCAACGCATTCAACGGCAAATCGTATGCGGTGTATGCGCAAGATACGGTGGAATTTATGCCGAAATGGAAAGCAACTGCGGGCGTGCGCCGTGACCAAATGGATGCCACCTACAGCAGCGCCACATCACCCAGCCTGAATTTTGGTGAAAACAGTTATCGCACGGCTCTGTCTTTCCATCCAGACGATACAACGCATTATTACGTTGGCTGGAGCGATTCGTTCAGCCCTACCGCCGATTTGTACCAGCTCACGGTGAAAGCCCAGCCACCGGAGCGGAGCGATGTACTCGAAATCGGCGCGAAATGGATGTTACTGGATGGCAATCTAGCCCTGCGTGCAGCGGTGTATCAGGCTACTAAGAATTGGGAACGTAATGCCGATTTGGAATCCACCGCCGCGATTCTTACCAAAAAGCGCCGCACCAACGGCCTAGAACTTGAAGCCGCAGGGCGTGTGACCGATAACTGGGAAGTTTTTGCGGGGCTGGCGTTCATGGATGCCCGTATCTTGGAAGTGGCGGAAAACATCAACGCCACGACTGGAGTCGTTACGCTCGCCAATGCGGGTTACGAAGGCAAACGCGCCCGCAATACGCCGCGCTACACCTTCAACCTGTGGACAACTTACCAACTGGGCGGCGGTTGGAAATTAGGCGGCGGTATGGAAGCCAAGGGCGACCGCGAAGCCACCAACCCCAGCGGTTCCGGCGCAGTGCCAATGCTGGACGGCGTTTATACCCCCAACACCGCTCCGGCTTATGTGCGCTGGGATGCGATGGCGATGTACGAAGCCAAATCGTGGACGCTGCGCGTGAATCTGAAAAACCTGTTCGATACCGTGTATTACGACTCGATTTACGACAACGGTGGATTTACCGTTCCGGGGACACGCCGCGCGGTTACGGCAACGGTGGAATACAAGTTTTAAGGTTGAAAGTCGCGCCATGCTCGTCACCATTGATAACGTCTTAAACGCGGAAGAACTGGCAACCCTGCGCCAACTGCTACGGCAAACCGACTGGGACAACGGTCGGGTGACGGCGGGTGCGCAAGCGGCGGTGGTTAAAAATAATCAGCAAGTCGCGGAACATTCCAAGGCATTGCCCATGCTGCGCGAAATTGTGTTGAACGCCTTGCAACGCACGCCGCTGTTTTTCACCGCCGCGCTGCCGCTGCAAATTTTTCCGCCGTTTTTCAACCGCTACGCCGAATCCACCAACGCCTACGGCTTTCATACCGATGCAGCGATGCGCCTCGTTCCGAACCGTGCGCCGAATCGTGCCGGAACGTATCTGCGAGCGGATGTATCAGCAACCCTGTTTATATCCGAGCCGGAAGAATACGAGGGCGGCGTTTTAACGATTGCCGATACCTTTGGCAACCACGGCGTGAAGCTAAAAGCGGGGAGCTTGGTGGTGTATCCATCCTCCTCAATTCACGCGGTGAGTTCGGTGACGCGCGGGGAGCGATTGGCGTGCTTTATGTTCATTCAAAGCATGGTGCGCGATGCAGGCAACCGCCGTTTGCTGTACGACATGGATATGGCACTGCTCCAACTGCGTGAAACTTTGGGCGAAACCGAACCCATCGTCCAGCTCACCGGAACGTACCACAACCTTTTACGGCAATGGGCGGAAAATTGAATCCCCGCAGCGTACCCGATTACCAGCGTTTGGCGCAACAGCGTTTAGAACCCGCTATTTGGCATTACCTTGCCGATGGTGATACCCACGATAGCCACGATAGCGCAGAAAACAAAAGCACCTTTGCCGCCGTGCGCTTGATGCCGCGTCCGCTGCGGGATGTACGGCGGGGGCATACGTGTTTGGAGTTGTTCGGTCTGGCATTGGAACATCCGATGGTATTGGCTCCAATCGCGTATCAGCGTTTATTTCATCCCCACGGTGAAACAGCCAGCGCAATGGCAGCCAGTGCGCAAGGTGGATTAAGCATTATCAGCAGCCTAGCCAGTCAGCCGTTCGATACGATTGTGCAGGCCGCGCGGGAAGGGGGCAGCAACATTACGCCGTGGTTTCAGTTGTATTGGCAAAGTGATCGAATCCGCACGCTGCGCTTATTGCAGCGGGTGATTGCAGTGGGTTGCAGCGCGGTGGTACTGACGGTGGATGCACCCATCAAACGGGCAACACTGCAATTACCAAGCCATGTGCGTGCTATCAATTTAGAAGAAAATATACCGCACGACCATACCGTATTCAACGGTTGGATGGCGCAAGCCCCCACATGGGACGATGTGCAATGGCTGCGGCAGCAAACGACTTTACCGCTGCTGATAAAAGGCATTCTGCACCCCGATGATGCCGAGCAAGCGGTGGCGGTGGGGTGTGATGGCATCATCGTATCCAATCACGGTGGGCGGGTGTTGCGCGGAACGCCTTCTAGTTTGGAAGCGTTAAAGGCGATAACGCAGCGCCTTCAAAACCATGAAAACCGCATTCCCATTTTGCTGGATAGCGGCATTCGCAGTGGGCGGGATGTTTTTGTTGCTTTGGCGCACGGTGCAACGGCGGTGTTGCTAGGTCGCCCCGCGATGTGGGGGCTGGCGGGAAACGGTGCGATGGGGGTCGCACACGTTATCCGCCTGCTGCGCGATGAGCTTGAAATGACGATGGCGCTTATGGGGTGCGCCGAGTTAAACGATATAGCAGAAGCTTAGTCATCAGCACGGGATGGGAATATTCCATCCACGCAAATGATGTAATTTAAACCGAGGTAAGGGTTCAGTGTATTGGTAGCGTTGCCTGCTGTAGCATTAGCTGCTACGGCATTGGAAACAGCAACTGCGGCGGCATCCGTAGCTGGATCGACTTTGGTAGCAGGCGCGGTCGAGGTGACAGGGGATGTAGTAGAGCCACCTGTTTGCGCCAAGTTGACGCGCTGCCCACCAAGTGTTGATGCACCGCTTGTGGCTACACCCAGTGGGAAACGACCACGCATATCGGGCAGGTTGAATGTGGTGCGACCATCGCCACCGAATCGCGTACCAAGAAGTGCATACAGCGCTTGATATCGGTTGATTGTGAGTTGCTGCCCATGACAGAACTTCCAGCCTCGCGGCTCAAAATCACAAGCCCAAAGATTAATAGTACCAATGTAATCTTCCATCTCAGTCTCCTTTTTTGTACGTTACAAAGTGTAAATAAGAGGCTTCATTCTAGGAGAGGAAAAGGGTACGCTAACGTTTTCCGTATTAGGACTTTCACGGATGGAGGCGTTTTTTAGCGCGATCAGGACAGTCTTGCTTGATGCAGTGAGCGTACAAACTTAAACCGTGGTCGGCGATGGTAAAGCCTTTTTCTTTGGCTATATCGTGCTGACGTTTTTCGATTTCGGCATCGCAAAATTCTTCTACTTTGCCGCAATCAAGGCATACCAGATGGTCGTGGTGTTCGCCCTCGTTGAGTTCATAAATTGCTTTACCGCTTTCAAAATTGCTGCGCTTCAAAATATCGGCTTGCTCAAATTGTTGCAGCACGCGGTACACGGTGGCGAGTCCGACATCGAAACGCTCTTCCAACAGCACGCGATAGACATCTTCTGCGGTCATGTGGCGCTGCTTGGTATTTTGAAAAATCTCCAAAATTTTGAGGCGTGGAACGGTAGCCTTCAGCCCCGTATTTTTCAATTCGTTGATGTTTATCATGTTTTGAATGGTATCCGAATGGGGGAGTAGGAGCATGGAATGCGGATGATACAAATTTTGACACACTACAATAGACCCATGTTCCTCCACCCCTACCAGTTCCACCGTTTAGTCCGCGTTGTGCTGGCGTGGTATGTGCTGTTTGTGGGGGTATCGCTTCTTTCCTCGGTGGTGCAGCCGCGTACATGGGATAGCGTTTGCAGCGTTGCTGGGATGGTATCAATCGCGGAACACGATGATGGCTCACAACCCGCCAAAATCATGGCGATGGAATGTTCCTTGTGTGCACACACCACTCCGGTTTTGCCGCCATTGCCCGCGCTACCGATAGGATGGTTGGTCAATGCCGCACTGGCGTATGCGCTTTTGCCCATCACGGAAGCGATTTTGATTGCGCTGACTGCGCCTCCCCTGCCCTCACGCGGGCCGCCTGTTTCGATCTAAGCTTTTCATTTCCCGTATTCTCGTTTTCTCTTTTCTTGAAGCTGCGACAGGCATAGGCTGGGTCGCGGCTGGCTTTTGATCGAAATTTCTCATGAAAAAATTCCATTGCAATTTCCCTTTTAATTCATTGCACGCGGCATTATGGGCGGCGTGGGGTGTCGTGTTGGTGGGTGGTATGGCTCCTGCACAGGCACAAACAACCGCTACCGTATTGGGTAATGTGGTGATTTCCGCCAATAAAGGAGCGGTTGCGCCCCGTCAGGTGTTTACCTCCGTCAATATCGTGCCATCTGAACGCATTGAAGAGCAGGCAACGCACTACAACTGGCAGCTATTTGAACAAGTTCCGGGCGTTCAGATTACCCGATTCGGGCAAGGCAACACATCGGGCAAATTCTCCATGCGCGGGTTTAACGGGGAGGGTGAAATCAACGCCGTCAAACTGTTGATTGATGGTATCCCTTCCAATAGTAACGATGGCAATATGCCGTATATCGACCTCGCCCCTAAACTGGATGTGGATGGGTTGGAGGTGGTGCGCGGAACGAATGATCCCCGCTATGGCTTGCACAATATCGCTGGCTCTGCCAACATTTTGACCAAAATCGGGGGTAATGACCGCCAAGTGCGTGTCACCGCTGGTTCATTCGGTAGCCGCGAGGTACAGGGTGTTATCGGCTTGGATGACGGTAGCTTTTCCCAAAACTACGCTTTCTCTTACCAAAAATCCGATGGACATCGGACGCATTCAGCGGCGGAAAATAAAGGGCTTTCGGGTAAATGGTTCATCAACTCGGAAGACAAAAAATCCCGCGTGGGCTTGATTGTGCGCGGCTATGAAGGCAAAGCGGAAGAAGCGGGTTATCTCACACTCGCGCAGACGCAGGCGGATGCTTCCCAATCGCCCGCCCATAATGCCAGCGATGAGGATAAGCGCACCGTCACACAAATTGCATTACAAGCAGAACACCAGCCCAGTAAAGCATTACACCTTGCGGCGCAAATTTATCGGAATGGTTTGAATGATCGGCGATTTGTGAAGTTTTCTGCTGGCACATCGCAGCAAGAACGGTTGGTGGATGAAAACCATTGGGGCGCTTCCAGCACTTTGACGTGGCACCGTGGCGAAACCTTTTTGGGCAATACTACCGTGATTGCGGGTGTAGATTTTGAGCGCCAAGACAACCGCAGCGAACGCTACAACACCAATACCCAAGTACGCACATCCCAAACCCGCAACCAGCAATTCGATTTTTACACCGCAGGGGCTTTTGTGCAGGGCATGATAAAACCCTCGGCGCAATGGACATTCGTTCCCGCATGGCGTGTGGACAAAATCAGCGGCAGCTATACCAATGCCTTGAATGGCAAGGTTTACAACATCAACGATTACGGCCTCATCCACCAACCCAAATTGAGCGCTATGTATCAGGCATCGGATGCGCTATCGTTCTACGGCAACTGGGGTAAAACCTTTCAGGTGGGGGTTGGAACGGCTTCTTATAAAGTCAATCAGGTGAACGATTTAGAACCTTCCATCAACCAAGGCTGGGAAGCGGGGATGAAATTTCATCCCGCCGCATGGTTGGATGGTCGGGTAGCATTCTGGGGACAAACTGCTAGCAACGAGGCACGCCGCAAGCTCAACGATCCAGCCAATGATGCCGAAAATATCGGCCAAACCCAACGGCGTGGCATTGATGTGGAACTCAACGCCCGACCCAATGATAAAACCCGCTTGTGGGCATCGGCTTCTTTTCAAGATTCTCAAATTGTGTTGGCAGAAGCCGCCAATACGGTGGGCAAGGAAATAGACCATGTTCCTCGCCAGTTAATCAATATGGGGCTGGAATACCAAGTATCGGATGCGTTCAAATTCGGATTGTGGGTGAATCACCAAAGCGATAGCTACTTGGAGCGCACCAATAGCACCGGAAAATTCGGCGCTTATACCCTGCTGAACGCATCGGCACAGTACCAAATCAATCGCAACCTCAGCGTGGATGTGCAGGCGCGGAATCTGACCAACCAATACCATGAATATGTGTGGTGGGATGGTACGCAATCCCTGCACGCGCCCAGTGCCGGACGCAGCCTGTACGCCTCCGTCACCCTGCGGCATTGAGCATGAAAAAAACCTTGAGAAAGTGGGTGTTTCAATGCCACCTGTATCTGGGTTTATCACTGGGCTTGCTGTTTTCCCTCATCGGGATTACGGGAAGCCTGCTGGTGTTTTATCTGGATATTGAGGCGGTACTCGAACCACCAACATCCTCCGCTATGACCACACCATCTGCCATTGATTTGGATGCGGTATTGGCACGCCTGCGTTCGCAATTTCCGCAGCGTGAAGGTGCGTGGCGCATCGAAATGCCGCTGCATTCAGACGATTCCCTGCGGGTGCGTTACCAAAAACCGATTGAACGCTCGCACGCTTTTTTTGCCCCCTTTTTGCTGACGCTCCATCCCCATACCTTGGAGATTACCCAGCAGCAATACTGGGGCGATAGCGGTATGACGTGGATATACGATTTGCATTACAGCCTCTTGCTGGGGCAAAACGGGCAGCACATCGTGGGTTTTGCCGGAATGTTCTTGTTGATTTCGCTGCTGACGGGTTTGTATTTGTGGTGGCCACAGGCACGCCATGCGCTCAAGGCATTGAAACCGGTGATTCGTTCGCCATCGGTGAAACGGGTTTACGATTTGCACGTTTTATCTGGCATTTACGGCTGGATCGTGCTGTTTGCGGTCAGTTTGACGGGCGTGGTGTTGGTTTGGCCGCAGGAAACACGGGCGATTTTGTCGCAGGTTACCCCAGTACAAGCGCCGCCATCCGTCCCCTCGAACGCCAACGCAGCGCCCTTGCTATCGCTGCAAGAAGCCGTGCGTTTGGCACACAGCCGATTTCCCGCTGCGGAGGTGCGCTGGGTGCAATCATCGGGTGCGAAGGGTGAGCCGATTTCTCTGCGCCTCTACCAATCCGGTGAACCCAGCCGCCGCTTTCCCAAAACCCAAATCTGGCTGCATCCCCAAACCGGAGCGATTCTGGCAACGCGCAATGCGTTCGATTTGCCGTGGAGCGAATCGGTCTTAAACTGGGCGCATCCATTGCACAATGGCGAGGCGCTTGGATTAACGGGGCGGTGGATTGTGCTGACTTCCGGCTTACTATTACCCCTGATTGGGGGAACGGGATTGATTCGTTGGCGACAAAAAAGTATCGCCTACGGAAAAATAAAAGCAACCCATCGTTGATTGGGTTACCATTTTTTAACCAAGGAGAAAGTATGAAAACGATTCTGAAAACTACCGCGACCGCTATTTTGCTGGCGCTGGGCGCAAGCGCATGGGCGCAGCCTGCCACCGCAGTGGACGTACAAGGTGCATGGGCGCGTGCCACCGTGCAAGGGCAAAAGGCGACGGGTGCGTTCATGAAACTCACCGCCAAGGAAAACACCAAGCTCGTTAGCGCCAGTTCACCCGCCGCAGGGGTGGTCGAAATCCACGAAATGAAAATGGAAGGTAGCATCATGAAAATGCGTGCCATCCCCAGTTTGGATTTACCCGCCGGCAAAGCGGTAGAATTAAAACCCGGTGGTTACCACGTCATGCTGATGGATTTGAAAGAGCCGCTGAAAAAAGAAACCACCGTGCCGATCACGCTGGTGGTGAAGGATGATAAGGGGGTGGAATCGAAAGTCGAATTGAACGTTCCCGTATCCCTCAAACCTCCTGTAGGCGGCATGGGACAGCAACACGGACATGGACATTCGCATTAAGCGTTAAGGGTTAAAACTATCATTTTGATAGCTGCTAACGCTTATTCCACGGGCGTTAGCGGCTTATTTGTTCTCTCTCACCACGCCGTTGACGGTGAGGGAAATGGTTTCCAAACTCTCCAGCCCTTCGTTATCCACGACCTTCACGGCGATGCAATGGTTTCCCGCCTTGAATAAATGGGTTTGTTTGCCGATTTTATCAATCATAATATCTGCCTTAAAACCATTCGTTGCATCATAAGCAAAATTCCACGCATAAAATTCAATTCCCGCTTCGGATTCGCCCGTAGCGGTAAATTCAATACTGCGCATTTCTTTGGATGATCCTTTTGCATCTAAACCTAAATCGTTAAAAATTAGATTTAATTTGGGTTTTTTCGCAATCGGAATAATGCTTTCTACCGTGACCAGTTGAATAATAACATCTTCTTCATTTTTCAAGCGTGCAACTTCTTGCGTTGCGCCTTTTCCAAAACTGAAGGCAATAATCAATCCAACGGGTTTGTTATTGGATTGATTTTTCTCAAATAGTGATTTATCAAAGCGCTGAATAGCAGAAAAGAAATTATCCACCACGTTGCGCCCGATATTATCCGAGCGTTTGACTTGAATCGGAATCCCCTCTTTGGTTTTTCCATCCAATCCTAAATCACCGCGTTGTTTGGTGTTGGGTGTGCCGCCGTATTGTTGAACAATCCACGTTTCAAATTCAAACACATCGGCATAGCGCAGGGTATCGTAATCGTATTTATGCAGGTGAACAGAAAACGGGGCAGAAAATAAATCTTTTTGCTTTTGTAACCGCATTTCAGAAACTTTAACGGCTTGCACCGATTGGTCGATTCCAATCCATTGCCGTTTTAATCGTTCTGCTACAGCGACTGTAGTTCCACCACCAACGAATGGATCAAGAATCACATCCCCTTCATTACTTGCCATATTGATAATGCGCTCTAATAATGCTTCGGGTTTTTGTGTGGGGTAACCTATTCGCTCGGAAGAGTTAGCATTAAGTGAATCTAAATCTAACCAAAAATCGGAAAGTTTTTTATACTTAAAATATTTTCCTTTCTCTTGCTCTAAATACATTTTTATTCTTGGTTTTCCATTTTTGGTAAAATGTATTTTTCCTTCATGTTCCATTCTTTTAATACTATCTTCACTATAATCTCCAACTGGATTATCTCGCCATAATCTACCATCTTCATCTGTTTTATATCTTTTCAAATCATCGCTAGGTATAAAGTGTTTATAAGTTAAGTTATAAACCAAGCATGACGATGGTTTTTTTGCAAACCAAAATATCGTATCATGTTTTCTTAAAAGTTTTTTACCCTTTGGCGTAGCACCTGTATCGTAATTCCATGCAATAGAATTTAAATAATTACTTTCACCAAAAATCTTATCCAAAATAAAAACGCGAATATAAGCATCAGCGTGCCAATCGCAATGCAGAAAAATCGAACCGGTGGTTTTTAGGATTCGGTGCATTTGTTCTACCCGTTCTCGCAGCCACGCAATGTAATGATCGACACCGCCCGACCAGCGATCTTCAAAACTGCGCACTTCGCCCTTATCACCCCAAATCACTTCGTAATTGCGATTCGAGAAAAATGGCGGGTCTAAATAAATGAGATCGACCGATTCCGATTCCAAGTTTTTCAGAATTTCGAGGTTGTCACCAAGGATAAGGCGGTTCATAAAAGGCATTCTTAGCGGGTATTACCGGTGAATTTTACAGATAATAAAGTTATCACCAAATACTTTGAAAGAGAGCACGATGGTCTTGGGAGTGGTTTCTGTCCCATCGCTCGCGCCACCACAGGCTACTAAAAAATCCGTACATCCTAATGTGGGGATGTGGGGGTAGTGAGACACCACATCATTAACGGTAAACTCCATCCTTTCAATAGGTATTTTTAGGGTGTTTTTATGGGCAAACTGCTGGCGTTCGATACGGGAACGGAATGGATGTCCATTGCGGTACAAAACGGGAGCCAACAATGGCAGTACCAAGGTGAAGGCGTGGCACGCTCTTCTGCCGAATTGATTCCTCGTGTGTTGGCATTGTTACGCCAAGCCAATGTATCCTTGCATGAATTGGATGCGATTGGCTTCGGCAACGGCCCCGGTTCTTTTACGGGCTTGCGCACGGCGTGTTCCGTGGCACAAGGATTGGCGTTTGGCGCAAATGTGCCGGTATTGCCGATGGATTCTCTGTTAGCGGTTGCAGAAGAAGCGCGTTTTACGGCGTTCGCATCCACCACATCCTTCACTGTGAAGGCGGTTTTAGATGCACGGATGAATGAGTTATACGTCGGAACTTATGCGTTTGATGCCGGAATATGGACACGGCGCGAAGCCCCCCATTTAATCCAACCCGATCACCTGCAAGTTGAATCTGCAATAACGGTGGTTGGAAACATCGCGCCCGCTACCGTTGTGGCTTTACCCACAGCGGCGGCGATACTGCGGTTAGCCCCCCAGTTTTTGGCACAGGGTCATGCCGTGGCAGCCGAATATGCTTATCCGCTTTACATTCGGAATAAAGTCGCCCAAACCACGGCGGAACGTGCAGCGGAGCGTCTTCATGCACGCACGGTTTGAGCCACTCCACGCCGGTTTGTTAGAAGCGGTGTTGGCGGTAGAACAGCAAGCGCATCCCCATCCGTGGGAGCGTCGGCATTTTGACGATGTGCTCCAAGTCGGGAACCAAGCCCAAGTGCTGTGTGTGGGGGATGCGGTGCTGGGTTATTTCATTGCCATGCCGATTTTGGATGAAGTGCATTTGCTCAATATCACCGTGGCTCCGGCATACCAAGGACAAGGTTGGGCGCGGGTCATGTTGGATGGGTTGAATCTGTGGGCGCGTAACCACCATGCACAAACTCTGTGGCTGGAAGTGCGAACGGGCAATACCCGTGCTTTGCGCATTTATGCGGCGCACGGTTTTATGGAAGTAGGTCGGCGTAAAAACTACTATCCAGCGGCACAGGGTCAGCGGGAAGATGCCATTGTCATGAAGGCTGACCTCTTATGAGGAGTCTGCATTTGGATACCCGCCAGCGTGCGATGCTGCAAGAAATGGGCATTGATGTGTGGCTGCCTGTTCCCGTTCCAGTGAGTCCCGTTCCGGTGAGAGCACTTGCGCCCAAACCACTGCCCAAATCACCACCCGTAGCTGTAGCTGTAGCTAAAACCGAACCTCAGCCCGACGAACCCGTGCGTGCAGATTTTGCGGATGCGGTGTTACCGAATCAACAAGCAGATTGGTTTATTGTGGGGGATTTACTTCCCTCTCCTGCTTCTGGAAATCCACCCGCTATGGTGTTGTTGGAGAATATGCTGAAAGCCGTTGGAATCAGCGATACCCACTATTTAAGCCGCGCAGTGGAATACCGTACTTCCCATAGCGTCACGCCGAGTGCGCAAGAGTTGGAGCAATGTCGCCAGTGGGTGGTGCGGGAAATGGCTGTGGTTCAACCCCGCATCCTTGTGGCGATGGGTAAGTTTGCGATTCAACTGGTACTGCAAGATTATCCGCAACAGGTGGATGCACCACTGGATAAGCAACGTGGCACAGTTTATTCCTATCAAGGTATTCCCGTGGTGATTAGCTACAACCCGCGCACGCTGTTGCGTTCGGGCGCGAACAAAGCCAAAGCATGGGCAGATTGGTGCTTGGCATTGGATCGGATGGATACAAGATGAAAATAGCCCAAATCCTCTGCATTAAGAAAACTTTCATCCCCGTTTGCTCAGCTTAGCGGATGCTTTCACGTCTTATTGCTTTTTCGTTGTCCCAGCGTTTGTTGATGCTGTTTTGTCACTTGATGTGTCCACCACGCAGGTCAAAATTATGATATTGCGCTCGCGCCGATTACCACGCCGTTGGGCTTGGGGGCGACAACCGAAAAGCCATGAAATAATTTCATCCCACGCTACCGAACGACACCAGTTGCCGCTTCGGTGGTTTATAGTGGTGGACAAATCAACATTTTTATGAATAATGTCCC
>JBDKGR010000060.1:0-15050 GCA_039798085.1 Pseudomonadota bacterium | reverse complement strand
TATGCGCACGATGTGAGCGGCTATTTTGGCGGTGACCGTTCGGAAGTGCTGCCGCTCATTCCCGCATCAGCCCAGCGTTTTTTGGATGTCGGTGGCGGCGAAGGGCGATTTTTAGCCGCAATCAAAGCGATGCGACCGACAGCACACACCCAGTTGGTCGAAATGGATGCCGCCGCTGCCCAATTAGCACAACAAAATCACCAAGTTGATTCCGTCTGGAATGGGGATTTTTTGGGATTTACATTCGATAAAGAAGCGGGCAAAGAAGCGGGTAAAAAATTCGACTGCATTAGCTTTTTGGATATGCTGGAACACGTTGTTCAGCCCGAAACGTGTTTGATGCACGCCAAAACCTTGTTATCTGAATCGGGTGTGGTGATCGCTTCTATACCCAATGTGGGACATTGGTCGGTGGTAGCGGATTTGCTGGAAGGACGTTGGGATTACGTTCCAGCGGGCATTCATTGTGTGACGCATTTGCGCTTTTTCACCGAACAATCGGTACGCGATTTATTCGATCGTGCGGGGCTTTCGATTCTTGCGATTGAACGCACCAGCGTCCCGTGCCCTCCTGCTTGGTTTCCTGCTGCTGCTGGATTGACAATGGATGCCGTGAGCCTTGATACCTACGCGTTCTTGGTGGTCGCATCATGATGACACATTCTGCAAACGCTACCGATAATGCTGCCGATTGCTGCGCCATTTTGGTGAATTACCACGGTGCAATGGATACCGCGCAGGCAGCGTGGTCGGTGTACGCGGATGATCCGGTGGTGGATATTTGTGTGGTGGACAACAGCCAAAGCGAGGCTGAATCCACCCGCTTGCGGGCGCTCTTGCCGACGAAGGCGCGGTTGTTGGTGGCGAAAGAAAATATCGGCTTTGGTCGCGCGTGCAGTTGGGCGTTTGAAACGTGTCCACACGAATTTGTGTTGTTGGTGAATCCCGATGTGCGATTGCTGGCGGGTTGCACGGCGCATTTGCTGGCAACGATACGGGCGAATCCACGTTTCGGTGCGATTGCGCCGCGCCAATTTTTAGACGATGCGTGCCGCTGGATGTTGTCGCCGAGTTGGTTCCCCACCGCATTACGGGCATGGGCGACCGAATCTGCGCTACGAAATTCGAAGCACGCTTCACGCATGGGGCAAGCGGTTCGGCGCGAATCTCTGCGTTTATGGCGTGCTGAAACAGCACTGGCGCAGCGTGCCTTATCCGGCGGGGTGATGTTGATTCGCCGCAGTGCCGTGCTTGCGATGGGCGAGCCGTTATTCGACCCGCGTTTTTTCATGTATTTTGAAGATTCCGATTTGTGCCGCCGCCTCAAGAACCACGGTTGGCAACTGGCGATCGAACCATCGGCACGCGCGATTCACCACTGGCGCAATCAACCGCACAAAGGGACGTTGATGGCAACGGCATCCGAACAGTATTTCGCCAAATACGATGGTGCGGTGTGGCGTGCCAAGACCGCGCATATCACCACACGACCCGCCGCTGTGGGCTGGGGCATGGTGCAATCTTTTCCGCAAGATAGTTTGATTGTTCCCGAAATGTGGCGTGAAGGCTGGGTGCTGGAATTGGGCTTGAATCCCCTGTTTATTCCTTGCATTGGGCGGCTGGGTGTAGGTTCGGTGGTGGAATTTCCACGGGATGTTCTCGCCAATTTCGAGGGGACGCGGGTCTGGGCACGGCTCGGATCGGTAAACCCGCATGATACGAATTATTGGTATTTTGAGGTGATTTGAATGCAATCCTCCCACTTCGCACTGGCACTGGGCATGGCAGTGACCTTGACGGGTCATGCCCTTTATGCACAGCCTGCCAAACCAGCATCAGCAGTATCAGCAGCAGCCGTACGCGCATCCACGCCGGCATCGGCTGCACGCCCTGCATCGGCGGCTTCTGCACCCGCTGCACCGTCATCTGCTCCGGTTTTCGTAGCACCCCAAGCAAAGCCAATGGGCGATAAAACCTATTTGGATACCTTGGAAGGCACGAACACCTTTGATGCCCAGCGCAAATTGTGGCCGGATAAACGTCCACCGCCTCCCCCCCCGCCCCCTCCACCCCCACCGCCCCCGATTGCGGATAAAGATTTGCAGTTGTATGGTGTGATGATTGTGGGTTCCGTGAAACGCGCTACCGTGAAAGTCGGTTCGCGCTTTGCGAGTTTGGATGCAGCGGGGCGTGGTTTTGTCTCCATCTCGGAGGGGCAATCGTTGGGCGATTGGCAACTGACGGAAATTCAGCCGACGCGCTTGGTGTTAAGCCCGACCAACGGGTCACCGACCACACAAATGGTGGTATTTACCAAAAAAACGGATCGTGTAGCCGCTCCCAGCCCCATACCATCCCCGATGGAGAGACCGATGCCAACCGCTTTGGCTCCGGGGAATGATGGTGGGCAACCATCACCAACCTCCGCTGCTACCGCTACCACCGCTAACGCGACCAGCCCAGTACCGCCTATGGCAGCAGCAGGTGCTGCCCCCGCCAATCCAGCACCCGTTACACTGCCAGCCCCCGGAAATAGTCCGCTGGCAAATAGTCCGACGAACAGCCTAGCGGCAGCGATTGCCGCAGCACAGGCTCAGGCGCAGGCGAATCCGCAGCAGAACCAGTCGAATGCGGCGAATTTCAACCCATTTTTACAGTTATTGAAGAAACAATGATGCAAGCCCACCTGAACGAAGCGGGTATCGTTCCTTATCACCTATCGCCCATTGCATCCGCGCGGCAGGTTCTGGTTTTTGCACCGCACCCCGATGATGAAGTATTTGGCTGTGGCGGCGCGATGGCTCTACACACCCAAGCGGGACATCCGGTGCAGGTGATTTTGCTGACGGCAGGCGATTTTCATACCCAAGCCCATGAGCGCAATACCACTTACGCCTCCACGCGCTTGGAAGAAAGCCAAGCCGCCGCTTACGTACTGGGCGCGGAAAATATCACGCTGGAATGCTGGAATATCCCCGACCGTGCTGTCGCCTATGGGGAAATTTTGGTGCAGCGCATCATGGCGCATATTCAAACCCACGCTGCCGATGTGATTTACGCCCCTTCGTTATGGGAATCGCATCCCGACCACCGCGCGACCAGCATGGCGGTGCTGGAAGCGGTTCGCAGGCTGGGGCGGTGTGATGTGTTGTTGTACGAAGTCAGTGCGCCATCTCGTCCGAATTATTTGCTGAACATATCCACGGTATGGGCGCAAAAAACCGAGGCGATGCAGTGCTTTGCCAGCCAAAATTCCACCGTGAATTACCCCGATTTTGTGACCGCACTGAATCGCTATCGGGCACTCACGGTCGGTAATTCGGCGCAGCAGGTGGAGGCGTTTGAACACTATCCCGCTAACGCATTGATGCAATCGGGACAAACACCGTTTGAATCCGAGCATCGCCGGCTTTTAGCGCGTGAAATTCCCAGTATGGCGCAGGATATGCCGCTGGTCTCGGTCATCATCCGCACGACCGCACGGGCAACACTGGCACAAACACTGGATTCGCTGCTCATGCAAACGCATAGCCATATCGAAGTGGTGCTGGTGGATGTGTTGGGGCAGGGGCTGGAACAAATCAACACGCAATTTTTGCCCTTCCCCATTCGTATTGCGACTATGGGCAAGAAACTGCCCCGCGCCCAAGCTGCCAATGCGGGGCTGGATGCCGCAACGGGCGATTTCTGTTTGCTGCTAGATGACGATGATTGGCTCTACCCCGACCATATCGCTAAACTCGCGCACGCTGCGGTGCTGAATCCTAACGTCAAAGCGGTGCATACCGGCGTGCGCTGTGTGGATGGTTTGGGCAACCCGACGGGCGTGGTGTTCGACTTTCCCTATGCCCCGCGTGAACTGTGTTACGGCAACTTTATGCCGATTCATGCGGTGCTGTTTCGGCGGGATTTGGTGCAGGCGGAAATCGGTTGCCATAGCTGCCGTTTCGATAAAACCTTCGATTTGTACGAAGATTGGGATTTTTGGCTGCAAATCGAAAGTCGTACCGCGTTTGTGTTTGTGGCGGGCATTTCGGCGGCGTATCGCATTGATGCGGTCAGTGGCGCGGGAGTGCAGGTTGATCCGCAGCGTGCCAAAGCCGCCACCGCCCAGATATTTACCAAGTGGGATATATGCCGCACCGAATCCACGTTTGATGAGTTGATTTCTCGCGCTTTATCGCGGCGGCAGTTCATGAACCAAGCGGCGGTTTTGCAGCAAACCAATACGCATTTACAAACCGCGATTGAAACCCTGCGCAGCGATATTCAAACTGCGCAGGCTATCGCCCAAGCCCAAGCCACCCAAGCCGCACACGCTGAAGAAGAAGCGAATAACGCCCGCCAAGATGCCGATCATTTTCGCAATGCGCACCTCGCAGCCTGCGGTGATCGTGATTTTGCACGCGGTGAAAGCGCCGCCGCAAAAGAAGAAGCGCAGCGTGCCAGAGCCGAATCACAGCAATGGATGCAGGAATTGCACCAATTACAACGTTTACAAGAAGCCTTGCAAGCGCAGTTGGAACAATCTCGTGCAGAAAAACTGCAAGTCGAATCGGTTTTGCAGTTGGCGAATAACCACGCGAACAACTTGAACGCCAAAATTGCTGCCGATGAAACCGCGATTGCCGGATTGCGTGCCACGATTGACGAATTAACCCAAAGCACCTCGTGGCGCATCACCCAACCGGTGCGGCTGGCGGGTCGGCGGGCGCGGCAAATCAAGCGCGTATGGGAAGTGGTTTCGCGCTTTGGTATTCAGCATACCGCACAGCGTACCGTGCAAGTGTTGAAGCAAGAAGGCGTGCGCGGATTGCGTCAGCGGCTGATGAATGCGGTGCGTCCGCCTTCGGCATTGCCCGTGCCGATGGAAGTTGCTGCCGATGAACCGCGTGGCTATAACGCATGGCTCAAAGAATTTGAGCCGTGGGATGCAACCCAGCGCCAAACGCTGCAAAAAGCCTGCGATGCGCTGACGATCAAACCGCTGATTTCCATCGTGATGCCGACCTACAACACGGTGGCGGAACATTTGGAACAGGCGATTCAATCGGTGCAAGCGCAGATTTATCCGCATTGGCAGTTGTGCATCGCCGATGATGCTTCGCCCAAACCCCACGTTCGTACCGTTTTAGAGCGCTTAGCCGCGCAGGATAAGCGTATCACGCTCTCATTTTTGAAGCAAAACGGGCATATTTCCAAAGCCAGCAATGCGGCAATTCAGTTGGCAAAGGGCGATTACATTGCGTTCCTTGACCACGATGATGAACTCAGTCCCCACGCCCTGCTGCGCGTGGTGCAGGCGCTGGAGAAGCAGCCGCAAACCAAGGTGATGTATTCGGATGAGGACAAAATCGACGGCGAATTTGCCACGAATAAAAAGCGTTTTGACCCGTATTTCAAGCCCGATTTCAATTTAGGGCTGCTGCGTTCGCACAACTATATGTGTCATTTTGCGGTGTACGAAGCGGCGTTTTTGCGCGAACTCGGTGGCTTGCGCACGGGTTTTGAAGGGGCGCAAGATTACGATTTGGCGTTAAGGGCGATTGATTCCACCGAATCGAAAAACATCGTGCATCTGCCGACTATTCTGTACCACTGGCGGGCAGCGACGGGTAGCACGGCGGCGGGGCATACGGAAAAATCGTATGCGTTCTCGGCAGGGCAGCGGGCGCTGACCGAACACCTCGCGCGGCGCGGATTGTCCGGCACGATTGATGAAGCCCCCGAAGCTGCGGGAATGTACCGCGTTCGCTGGAAAACACCTGAATCAAAACCGCTGGTGAGCATCGTTATCCCGACTCGCAATGGCGAGAAAATTCTGCGAATATGCCTTGATAGCCTTACAAAAACTGCATACAAAGCTATCGAAATCATAGTAATTGATAATGGCAGCGATGAACAGGCGACGCTGGATTTACTGGCGGAACGTGCGAATAAAAACCAAATCCGCGTGCTGCGGGACGATAGCCCGTTCAACTATTCGGCGATTAACAACCGCGCCGTCGCCCAAGCCAAGGGCGAATTTGTGCTGCTGTTGAATAACGATATTGAAGTCGTCACCCCCGAATGGCTGGATGAAATGCTGGGCGCGGCGATGGAAGATGGCGTGGGTTGCGTTGGTGCGCGGCTGTGGTATCCCAACGGCAGTTTGCAACACGGCGGCGTGATTTTGGTGTGCGGCGTGGCGGGACATTCCCACAAATACCTGCCGCGTGGTCAGCATGGTTATATGGGTCGCGCGGTGTTAGCGCAGGATTTGATGGGCGTGACGGCGGCGTGTTTGCTGGTGCGCAAAACCATTTATGACGAAGTGGGCGGTTTGGATGAATCGCTGGCGGTGGCGTTTAATGATGTCGATTTCTGCCTGCGCGTTCATGCAGCGGGCTATCGCAACCATTGGACACCGTATGCTGAATTGATTCACCACGAATCCCTGACGCGCGGACACGAAGATACGCCGGAAAAGCAAGCGCGTTTCAAAAAAGAAATCGACAAAATGCAAGCCCGCTGGCCAGCATTGGAAAAGCACGATGACCCGTGCTACAGCCCTAACCTTACTGCCACTTCGGAAGATTTTTCCCTTGCGTGGCCACCGCGAAGGGATTTGCCGTAATGAATCGGATTACCTATGCCAACGGCGTGCAAGAAGCGGCATCGCAACGGCTGCAACGTATCGTCCCGCTGCTTGCCTGCCCTTTGTGTCGCGGCGCATTGGTGCTGCAAGAAGAAACCTTGCACTGCCAACAATGCAGCGCCGAGCATCCGGTAAAAAACGGCGTTCCCGTATTGTTGCCGCGTGGAATGCGCGATGCTGGCAGCGTCGAATTGAGCGATGAAGATCGCGTTTCTCGGCATCCATATAGCCAACGAGCAGAAGAAATCATCGCCCAATACGCCAACGGCTTGGTGCTGGATTTGGGCGCAGGCGGTAAATTGGAGCGCCGCCAAAACGTCATTCAAATCGACATTTTTCGCTATCCGGCGGTGGATGTGGCTTCATCGGCAGATTGTTTACCCTTTGCCGATAACACCTTTGATGCGGTGATTAGCCAAGCGGTGTTTGAGCATTTGCAGTATCCCGAATTGGCGATGCAGGAAATCCGCCGCGTGCTGAAACCCGGTGGGCTGGTCAAAATCGACACCGCCTTTTTGCAACCGGAACACGGTTACCCCTACCACTTCTTTAACGTCACCGAAACCGGATTGCTGCACTGGCTGCGTGATTTTGATGTGCAATGGAGTGGTATCGAACCCCATCAGCATCCCAAATGGGCGTTGAGTTGGTTTTTGGATGTGTACCTCGACTATATCGGCGAAGAGCAGGCGGCGGTGCTGCGCGGTATTTCGGTGGGGCAGTTGTTTGATGCGTTGCAGCGACATCAAGCAAACGAACCCTGCTCGGCGCAAGAACAACGTGCGATTGCGGCGTTGGATAGTATCCCACCGCAGTTGCAAAAGGTATTGGCGGCGGGTGTTTCGGTTCAAGCACTGAATCGCCCGAAACACGCGGTGGACGTATCGGCATCGGTAGCGGGTGTTGAATCCAATGCCGCGCCTTCTACCTTGAACCGTGAATGGGAACTCGCCCAACTGCGTGCCGAACGCCAAGCGCTGCGGGAAGATTTGAAGGTGGTGCAGGATAAGGCGGAGTATTTAGCGCAGTTTTACCCCAGTTCGTCCAATGTGGCGCAATTCGCCGCAGCGTGGGCTGACCCGCTGTATATGCAGAATATCGGTGGCAATAACGATGTATCGGAACATCCTTTTGTTAGCGTGGTCGTGCAACCCACACAGGTGAGTCTGTTATTAGATAGTTTCTTCTCGCTTGCCAATCAGGTATTGGGGGGCTGGGAATTGCTGCTCAAGGTGGATGAGTCCGCTTCCCCGAGCGTGAAAAAAGCTGTAGCCGCCTTGCTACGGTTGGATAAGCGCGTAATGGTTGGCGATCAATGCAACGGCGAATACGTCCTTCATCTTCCCCAAGGGGCGGTATTGGCTGCCGATGCGCTGAAGGAAGTTATTACCGTTGCCCGCAACCGTCCGCAAGTGGGAAAAATTCGCTTTGACGAAGATGGTGGGCATGGCTTTGAGCGACTTTTGTCCGCAGACGATACCCAAGGTGAAGCCCATATTCCGCGCGTTTTGGTGCGAATGCCCACCACCGAATCCGCCGAGATCATCGCCCACAAAGCCAGTCTTGCGTATTTATTAGAACAAAACCGCGAGGTGATGGATGAGTTGCAACAGCTCAATGCCGAATCACCCAATGCGGCAGTTGAATTACGGCAACTTCAGCAAAGTGTGAATAATTATTTGATGCACGCAGGGTTTGGGAACGTACCTTCAAGCCCCATCAAACAATGGATACGCAAAAATCTGCCGTTGCATCTTTACAAAGCGCTTTTGCCCGTGCGTCCACCGTCTGCGCAACGCCCTTTTGTGAGCGTAGTGTTGCAACCGATGAATGCACTGGCGTTAATCAACACGTTCGCATCGTTGCTGCATCAAACCTATACCGGATGGGAATTGGTGCTGGTGGAAGCACCTGCGCAAAATCGCGCGGTGCGGCGGGCAATTTTGGATTTTGCGTGGTTGGATGCACGGGTCAAAATCGTCCCACAAAGTCAGCAAGCATCCGTGCAAGGGATTTATGCGGTGCGTTTGGTTGATGGCGTGACGTTGGCGTTCGATGCTGTGGAGCAAGTTGTAACGCTGGTGCAGGCTATGCCCGAAGCCGAATCGGTGATGGGTGATTTTGATTATGTGAAGGATTCAAAGTTTTTGCCAATGCGTTGCCATAACCGCACGACCTTGCTGCGTAACGAAGCATTTTGTGCTAATTTCTACCGCTCTGATAAAGCTATCGCGGAATGCAGCCACATAGCGTACATACCCCGATGTTTATTCCATAAAGTCTATTGTTCCCCTTAAAAAGGAGTTCGTATGAACATAACCAGTTATGAAGCGGATGTAGTGGCATGGGCAAATCAACAAGCGGCGTTTATTCGTGCGGGGCAATTTCAATACTTGGACTTAGCCCATATTGCTGAGGAGATAGAAGACGTGGGTAAAAGTGAAAAGCATGAATTGGCAAGCCGTATGGTGGTGCTGTTGGCGCACTTACTCAAATGGCAATACCAACCTAAAAAACGCGGTTCAAGTTGGGAGCGGACGATTAAAGCGCAGCGTAATGCGATTTCCAAACGCTTAAAAGCGACCCCATCTCTCAAACCTTTGCTAATAGACCCAGAATGGGCTGAAGATGTGTGGGAGGATGCAGTAGCACTGGCAGCCAAAGAAACACGTATTGAATCAGGGAAGTTTCCTTATTCATGGGAATGGAGCGTAGCGAATGTCTTACAAGAAGGATGGCTGCCAACCGTATAAAGAAGGGTTTAGTGTTGCATGTTGGCAACGAAAACGCAAAACTTGTGATGCTGAGCACAAATACTGTCAGTAAAGCATTGAACTTTCGTGGTCTTTGGTTACCATTGCCTAACAGTCTAAAGTCCTGAGAAAAATTTGGTACTCGCAGGGTGTGATTGTTGAGCTTTCTGGTGTAAACTGTCTGACGCAATAAGCGTGGGCTTGCTCAGGTTCTTTTTGTTTTATTCTTTTTTTTGGAGATTCATGTGATGAAGAAAAAATTTCTTGCTGCTGCCATTGGCGCTATGCTTGTTGGTGGGTCGGCTTTCGCTGGTTTGACTGATACCGTTCGCGTTTCTGGTGATGGCGTTGGTGATCTGTTAGTTGCTCCTGCTTACTTTATCGGCGGTGGTATGAGTAGCGATTTGAAGGTTATCAACACCAGTCAAACTGACTCTGTTGTGGCTAAAGTGGTTTTTCATCACCCTACCACCAGTGCTGAGGTTTTAGACTTTTTGATCTATTTGACCCCCGGCGACGTTTGGAAAGCTACTGTCGATTGCAAAACTGTTGGTACAGATGGCAATTGTGCAGTTTCTCGTGTAACCAGCGCTGACGGCTCCATGCAATATGATGTGTTGACTTACGTTGATGCAAGCGGTAATGCATTGAATGGTCAAACAGCAACAGATGTTCCTTTCGCTTCTGCTACATCTCCAGCTGTTATCGAAAGTGGTAATTCTGTTGACGGTCGTTCTCCTTTGCCTAACCAAGGTTATGTGACTATCGTTGAGTCCCGTGCTGCTAAAGTGGCTAACCCCCAAGGCAAATTTGCTCCCGGCGTGTTGAAGACAGCTGTGAAAGCTAACTACGACGCATCCGTTGGCGTTGGTCCAGACGAAACTCCTAACGTTTTGACAGGTACTGTGACTGCTAATGCAGGTGCTTTGGGTTCTGCTACATTGCCTATGTTGGCTGTGCAAAACTTCGACAACTCTGTGAAGCAAGTAGTTGCAACCAATACTGGTTTGGCTTCTTATCACAGCGTAGCTGACTTGGAAGATGCTTTGTGGACTAACAATTATGTTGTTCCTTATAAAGTAGCTGCTGATGCTATTTCTTTGGTGACTTTCACTTTCCCCACTAAATTGGCTTACAGCAATGCAGTTGAAGGTCAATATCCCTTTGCAACTTCTACCGCTCGTGATGCTATCGGTGCTGGTGTAGTTGGTGGTGCTGACGTAACAGTTTCTGCTACAGCATTCGACAATGAAGAAAATACCCGTATCGCTATGTTCAACATCTCTCCTTTGCCACAATCCAGCACCGTGCGCGTGCCTGAATTTGGCTGGTTGTTGATCGGTAATACCAACGCACATGCTTTGAATGTTGGTAACTACAAAGAAGGTTGGTTGAACGT
Source organism: Pseudomonadota bacterium (assembly GCA_039798085.1). Taxonomy (GTDB): domain Bacteria; phylum Pseudomonadota; class Gammaproteobacteria; order Burkholderiales; family Burkholderiaceae_C; genus Allorhodoferax. The sequence continues at coordinate 4,261 of JBDKGR010000060.1, read as the reverse complement.
TGTGTATACAGCACCTGCTACTGCTGCTGCTACACAAAGCAACGGCAATGCTGCTGTGAACGCAACCCGCTCTGGTGCTCCTGGTGTTGTTACTGTAATGAATAAACAAGCTGGTAACTTCACATGGGCTTACGTCGCAGCTGCTCGCTAATCTGTTGATCGTTTGAAAAAACGACACCTTAATCGGTGTCGTTTTTTTTTGTAGAAAAAATGTAAAAGATTTGTAAAGATTTTAAAAAGTGTGGGGTGGTTTATGCAAAAACTTTTGCGGTTCATATTTTCGTTGGCTTGGGTTTTTGGATTAATTCATAGTGCGCATGCAGAATTTATCTCGATACATAGTTATGCGAGTACATCGGTTACCACCCCCAATAGTGCGACTCCTATTGTATTAGGGGGAAATTTTCAGAGTATGTATGCCCCAACCGGCGTTTCTGGTTGCTCGATTGGTGTAACGGATTTGCGTTCGCTTTGCTCCCAACCGGGGTATGGTGCTTTGCAACTTCAATTTCCGGGTTATGGTTTTCCCAGTATCAACGAAGTAAAAATTTATATTCCAGCAGGCACTATGCGTTTTACTTTGGTGGCATCCATGCCTCAAGGTGCTATTGCTGCTGCTGCATTGCGTATGGATACAGCGCCTACGCGTATCGCAGAATTGTCGAGTGCAGAATACAGTGCAACTCAGGCAGCAATGAAGCAAGATTTGGTTTTCAAACAATTATTAGCTGGTGCAGAAGTGATTCAAACTCACGATGGTGGTGGAACTTTCACTATTGCATGGGGGTATGCCAATGGCTCTAATAGTCAATATGTCACGCCAACAGGTCGTTGGCTGTATATCCGATTTATCAATTTTGCTGACCTTTATCAGGTAATGGGTTCTACATTGGTTAATTTGACAGCCTATCAAACGGGTTACACTGCAATTCAATGGGATACCAATGGCGACCCTGTAGATACTGGTAGCAGTGCAGTAACACCCACGACTCCTACAACACCGATCACTCCTGCTGTTACACCATTGTCTGGTATTACTTTAAGCACTTCCAGCTTATTAAAAGGTAGTGCATCAACAGTGACGATTGCACCTTTACCCAGTAATGCATCATTGGGAACTTGCACCTCGAGTCCTGCTAATTTAGTCAGCATCAATGGCAACACCATTTCGTTGGCGGCAGGTGCAAACGCAATTACCACTGCTACACCTGTGACGATTACGTGTGGCTCGGTCAGTCAAACTTTAACGATTGTTCCGAATACGGTTCCGCTTACAGGTATCACATTGAGTCAAAATAGTTTGGTAAGTACGGATGCTACAACCAGAATTACGTTGGCACCTAGTCCTGTAGGTGCAACAATTCCAGCCACTTGTAAAGTGTTTGATGGTACGGGCACGGAATCCAATTTAGTGACGGCTCTTAGTTCGTCTGGTACTTCGTATGGATTTACCATCTTGACTGGTACAGCTAATTTGGTAAAGTTAATTGGGCAAAATCAAGTTCTTTCGGTTGATTGTGGCGGAGGCGTAAAGAGCACATTTGTCATTACGTTGCCTTTGACTGTCACACCTAATCCAGAAGCTGGCACTGTAAATAATATCACCAGTTTGGATAAATTAACCGATTTGACATTTACATTTACACCAAGTTTACCAACAGGTGTTTCCGCCGCAGATTTGTATATATTTGTGTATGTCCCCGCGATTCCTATATCGCAATTTGGTGCGGCTAAAACTGTTCCTCTGTATGGGTATCAGGTAAAAAATGGATATACCAAAGTGAATGGTACTTGGACTTCTATCTCCAACCAGTTGTTACCTATTTTGTTTACGCCACCAGAAGCCTATCAACCATCTACTTCCAGTGGAGTATCCATGAAGGTTAGCTTGGGTTATGGTGTGACGGGTTCGGTTGCCGCTTCAGTGAAAGCCGAGTATTACGTGGCTTATTTACCTGCCGGTACTACCGATTGGGCGAAGCTGCAATTCATTGGTGATAAGCAAGGCTCATTCAGCGGCATCCCTGCTTTCTGGAAACCTTGAACTCCTTGCGCCTCATAATGGGTAGCCTCCGTGGCTACCTTTTCCCCTTCTCCCATCGCGGTCTCATTCGCCAATTTGTGAACCGCGATTTACAGGCTCGCTATCGCCAGTCTGTGCTGGGGCTTTTTTGGGCAGTCCTCAACCCCCTGTTGATGCTGGGGGTTTATACGTTTGTGTTTCGCACTATTTTCAAACTCCGCTGGGCAGGTGCGGGAATTGAAAGCGATTTGGGCTTTGCGCTGCGGCTTTATGCAGGGCTTGCCGTATTCAATTTTTTTGCCGAATGTGTGAATCGCGCACCGCGTTTGATTTTGGATCAAGCGAATTTGGTCAAAAAAGTTGTTTTCCCACTGGAAATTTTGGCGTGGATCAATACCCTTTCCGCCATGTTGCATTTGGGGATTGCACTGGTGTTGCTATTGGGCTTTTCGGCATGGGAACAGGGTGGTTTATCGGTTACCGTGTTGGCATTACCCTTGGTGTGGTTACCATTGTTACCATTGTGTGTGGGATTAAGCTGGTTATTCTCCGCATTAGGTACTTATATCCGTGATGTCGGGCAGGCATTGGGTATGGCAATTAGTTTATTGATGTTTTTAAGTCCTATATTTTTTGGTATCGAATCGGTTCCAGAAAGTATTAAACCTTGGATGTTTTTGAACCCTTTGGCATTAACCATTACCCAAACCCGTCAAGTATTATTGGATGGGCAATGGCCGGATTGGGGGGCGTTGGGTTTGCATTTTCTGGTCTGTATGGTGATTGCGGTAGCGGGTGCTGTATTCTTTAAATTGGCACGCAAGGGGTTTTCCGATGTCGTCTAATCTGGCGATTGAAGCCAAGGGACTTGGTAAAACATACACCTTATTTGAACGGGAAAGTGACCGTTTGAAGCATTTGCTGTGGGGTCGGTGGATGCCGCCGCATCGCCAGTATGTACGTGAATTTCGTGCGCTGCATGATGTGAACTTTTCGATTCCCCAAGGGGAAGTCGTGGGCATTGTCGGACGCAATGGCGCTGGTAAATCCACCTTGTTGCAAATGGTGTGCGGTACGTTATCGCCCAGCATGGGACATTTGCAGGCGCAAGGTAAAGTTGCGGCCTTATTGGAATTAGGCGCTGGTTTCAATCCAGACTTCACGGGTTTGGAAAACATCTACATGAATGCGGCTATTCTCGGTTTAAGTCGCCAGCAAGTAGATGCGCGTTTGGATAGCATTTTGGCGTTTGCCGATATTGGTGATTTTGTGCGCCAACCCGTTAAAACCTACTCCAGTGGAATGTTTATGCGCTTGGCATTCGCCGTAGCGACCAGTGTAGAACCCGATATTTTGGTGATTGACGAGGCCTTATCGGTGGGTGATGGGGCTTTTGCACGCAAATCCTTTGACCGCATCATGGCAATGAAAGAAGCGGGTAAAACAATTTTATTTTGCTCGCATTCCATGTACCAAGTTGAGGCGTTATGCTCTCGCGCCATTTGGATGGAGGCGGGTACAGTCAAGATGTTTGGATCAGCAGCGGATGTGACCTATGCCTACCAAACCAGTTTGGATGCTGCCATTGCAGCGGCAAAAGCACCTGTGGCAGAGAACGCACTCAACACAGGGAATGGGTCCCCGTGGCACGAGGCTATCGCTCCGGCTGGTACAGCACGCATTGATCGGGTGATTGGCATGGTGAATGGGAAAGAAGGTCGGGAATTGGATTTGGTTGCGGGTGAATCCAATTTAGAAATTACCATTTACTATTCGATTGACCCCGCTTTGCCCCAGCCTAGCGTTGCCATTGGTTTCGCGGATGCGAATAGCCAAACGATTTCGAGTGTTTTATCGACCAATGACGGTATAGCACTGAGAACCGATGCCAATGGTCATGGTCAAGTAACGATTATTTTGCCGCAGTTACCGCTTCTCAAAGGGCGTTACACCGTTACGGCATTTTTGGCGTGCGAAAAAGCCTTGCATCTCTATCAGATGGTGGAACGCAGCGTAATTTTGAATGTGACGCAAAAAGGTTTAGAGCAGGGTATCGTGCAACTGACACGTCAATGGCGGGTGTGAGTTTTATGCAGCAAGGTGAACAAACCGAAATTTCGCTGGAAAATATCCAAATAGGCGAACACACGCTGACATTGCGTGACATCCATGCGAACGATGAAGTGGCAGTGGTTGATTTACACACTTTGGTATTCGGTCCGCAAGTAGATGCACGGT
>JBDKGR010000059.1:0-15108 GCA_039798085.1 Pseudomonadota bacterium | reverse complement strand
TAGGTGCTTTGAAAGCCCATAATGTCGATTTAGGCGATAAATTTTTGCGTGCCAATGCCGATGCAGCCAACGCACGCCGCCGTGCCGAAGAGGAAATTGCCAAAGCCCGTAAATTTGCGGTAGAGGCGTTCGCCGAAAGCCTGTTGCCCGTTGCCGATAGTTTGGAAGCCGGATTGGCTATTGCCAATGCCACCTCCGAGCAAATTCGGGAAGGCGCACAAGCCACCCTGCGCCAACTGATTGCAGCATTGGAGCGCAACAAAGTCATCGCCATTGCCCCCGCTGCTGGAGCCAAGTTCGATCCGCATCATCACCAAGCCATTAGCGTCGTGCCAAGCGAACACGATGCCCATACGGTGGTTACCGTGTTGCAAAAAGGGTATTCGATTGCAGACCGCGTGCTGCGTCCCGCTTTGGTGACGGTTTCCGCACCGAAATAAATTTTTAAGTTTTTTGAATCATTAGGATTAGGAGTAGATCATGGGAAGAATTATTGGTATTGACTTGGGTACAACAAATAGCTGCGTTGCCATCATGGAAGGCAACACCCCCAAGGTTATTGAAAATGCCGAAGGCGCACGTACAACGCCCTCCATCATCGCGTATCAAGAAGATGGTGAAGTATTGGTGGGTGCATCCGCCAAACGCCAATCGGTAACGAATCCTAAAAACACGCTCTACGCGGTGAAGCGCTTGATTGGTCGTAAATTCACCGAAAAAGAAGTGCAAAAAGACATCGACTTGATGCCCTACAAAATCGCGGCTGCGGATAACGGCGATGCGTGGGTGGAAGTGCGTGGCAATCGCCTCGCGCCCCAACAAGTTAGCGCCGATATTCTGCGCAAAATGAAAAAAACCGCCGAAGATTATTTGGGCGAAGAAGTGACCGAAGCGGTGATTACCGTTCCCGCCTACTTTAACGATGCCCAACGCCAAGCCACCAAAGACGCGGGTCGTATCGCGGGCTTGGACGTAAAACGCATCATCAACGAACCCACCGCCGCAGCTCTGGCGTTTGGTTTGGACAAAAACGAAAAAGGCGATCGCAAAATTGCTGTGTACGATTTGGGTGGCGGTACATTCGATATTTCCATCATCGAAATCGCGGATGTGGATGGCGAAAAACAATTTGAAGTGCTCTCCACCAACGGCGACACCTTCTTGGGCGGTGAAGATTTTGACCAGCGCATTATTGATTTCATCATCGACGAATTCAAGAAAGAATCCGGCGTGAATCTGAAGCAAGACGTTCTGGCACTGCAACGTCTGAAAGAAGCGGCGGAAAAGGCAAAAATCGAACTTTCCAGCAGCTCGCAAACCGATGTGAATTTGCCTTACATCACCGCCGATGCCACAGGCCCTAAACATTTGAATATCAAACTCACCCGTGCAAAATTGGAAAGTTTGGTTGAGGAATTGATTGAACGCACGATTGCCCCTTGCCGTATCGCCATGAAAGATGCGGGCGTTAGTGCTTCCCAAATTCATGACGTGATTTTGGTTGGCGGTATGACCCGTATGCCCAAAGTGCAAGAAAAGGTCAAAGAACTCTTCGGCAAAGAACCCCGTAAAGACGTAAACCCCGATGAAGCCGTTGCCGTGGGTGCAGCGATTCAAGGTCAGGTGCTTTCCGGTGACCGTAAAGATGTGTTGTTGTTGGACGTGACCCCTCTGTCGCTCGGTATCGAGACTATGGGCGGTGTCATGACCAAAATGATTACCAAAAACACGACCATCCCCACCAAGTTCGCGCAAACGTTCTCGACCGCCGATGACCATCAGCCAGCGGTAACGATTAAAGTGTTCCAAGGCGAACGCGAATTGGCAGCCGGCAACAAGTTGCTGGGCGAGTTCAATTTAGAAGGCATTCCTCCCGCACCACGCGGCATTCCGCAAATCGAAGTGTCCTTTGACATTGATGCCAACGGTATTTTGCACGTTGGTGCGAAAGACAAAGGCACGGGCAAAGAAAACAAAATCACCATCAAAGCGAATACGGGTTTGTCGGAAGCAGAAATCCAGCAAATGGTGAAAGATGCGGAGTTAAACGCTGCCGACGACAAGAAAAAAGTCGAACTGGTTCAATCCAAAAACCAAGCCGATACCAGCATCCACAGCGTGAAGAAAAGCCTGACCGAATACGGTGACAAGCTCGAAGCCGCTGAAAAAGGAGCGATTGAAGCCGCCATCAAAGATTTGGAAACCGCCATCAAAGGCGACGACAAAGAAGCGATTGAAACCAAGACTACCGCATTGATGACGGCAAGCCAAAAGTTGGGTGAAAAAATGTACGCTGATATGCAGGCTAAAGAAGCCGCAGCGGGTGCAGCCCAAGCGGGTGCAGCCGGTAGCGCACAGGGGGGTGCATCGGCTAAACCCGCCGATGACAATGTGGTAGATGCTGAAGTTAAAGAAGTCAAAAAAGGCTGATTAAGCTAATTCACTTCAAATAATGTCAAAACGCGACTTTTACGAAGTTCTGGGCGTTCCCAAAAACGCCTCGGACGATGACATTAAAAAGGCTTATCGCAAATTAGCGATGAAGTACCACCCCGACCGCAATCAGGGTGATGCCAACAAGGCTGCCGAGGAGAAATTCAAGGAAGCCAAAGAAGCCTATGAAATGCTTTCTGACCCGCAAAAACGCGCTGCTTACGATCAGCATGGGTTTGCGGGTGTTGATCCGAATATGCGCGGTGGCGCAGGGGGTGCTGATGGTTTTGGTGGTTTCGCCGAAGCCTTTGGTGATATTTTTGGCGATATGTTCGGGCAACAACGCGGGGGACGCGGCGGTGGTCGGCAAGTCTATCGAGGTAGCGATTTAAGCTACGCGATGGAAGTAACGCTAGAAGAAGCCGCCAACGGAAAAGATGCGCAAATCCGCATTCCAAGTTGGGATCATTGCGATACCTGCGGCGGAACCGGTGCAAAACCCGGAACCCAAGCCAGAACCTGCGGAACCTGCGGGGGGGCAGGTGTGGTGCAGATGCGCCAAGGCTTCTTTAGCGTGCAGCAAACCTGCCCTACTTGTCGCGGTACAGGAAAAATCATCCCCGAACCCTGCACCACTTGCCACGGGCAAGGCAAGGTGAAAAAGCAAAAAACGCTGGAAGTCAAAATCCCTGCCGGTATTGATGATGGAATGCGGATTCGCAGCACGGGCAATGGCGAGCCGGGTACGAATGGTGGGCCTCCGGGGGATTTATACATCGAAATTCGCCTCAAAAAGCACGATATTTTTGAGCGCGATGGCGATGATTTGCACTGCTCCGTTCCCATCAGCATGATTACTGCCACCTTGGGAGGCGAGATTGATGTGCCGACGTTGGAAGGCAAAGCATCGATTGATATTCCCGAAGGTACGCAAACGGGTAAAAAATTCCGCCTGCGTGGTAAAGGAATTAAAGGGGTGCGCGGCAGCTATCCCGGAGATTTGTATTGCCATATTACGGTGGAAACGCCCGTCAAACTCAACGAACATCAAAAGAAACTCTTGCGAGAATTGGATGAATCGTTAAAAACCGGCGGCGACAAACATTCCCCCAGTGAAGGGAGTTGGACGGATAAATTAAAGAAATTCTTTAGTTAAATTTTTTCGTTAATCCGTTAATTTTTCCGAAATGCTTCCATGCACACGCCGCTAGGTTTATAAAGAGCCTAGCGGCGTTTTATTTTTCAAAGCTTCAAAAAGCAATAAGGATAAGACAAAATGGGTGTCAGCATTACGTCTTTGGGCGGAACCAAGTTCAAGCTATGCTCTTGACCCATGAGTATTTGGATCACAGCGATTAACTTTAAGGCGATTTAAATGGTCGGTTCCAGCCTGATTGGGAGTACCTTGGCCAAGGAACTCATTTTGTAACTGCTGCGCAGAGTGACGATTGTGTTCGGGTCGTTGCCCAAGTCGAAGTCTTAATACTGACGGATGATGCCGCAAGAAAAATAGAAATTCATGCAAAACCCCTCTAAACACACCCCGTAGGTTTGGGCAACCCGCCATATTTGGTGATGGGTTTCATGGGCCCGGTCATCCACATTTTGAACACAGCGCTTTGATCTTGCTCTAGATATTTAGCAAATTTCCGAATCGGCGGCACGGTCGTAAATTCTTCATAGTATTCGCGTGCTTTGCGGATGTGATTCCATTTTTCATCATCCAATTCATAACCATCGGCAACCGCCATTGCTTTCCCGATTTCTTCTGTCCAAGTACCCATATCGGTTAAATAACCATCACCATCGCGTTCAGGGATATTCATGTTTAGGTTCCAGTATGTGTACGGTGGTTAATTACATTGTCAATAAATGTGCGCAAAAAATGCTCTGGTTTTGTACCGTGGAAACGGTCAATAATGTTTCCATCTCGGTAAGCAATCACGGTAGGAAAACCTTTGGCTTGATGCCGACCTGCGATGCGCATATTTTCATCCGCATCCACTGTCGCAAGAACGAACTGTCCTTTGTATTGATGCACCAAGCGTTCTAACATGGGTGCGAGTATTCGGCATGGCGAACACCAATCGGCACTAATATCCAATAGCACAGGCACGGTGTGTGAACGCTCCACAACCAAGATTTCAAAATCCGCTTCTTCAACGGAATAAGAGAATGCACTCATATTTATTCGCGTGAATTTTGATAGTGCATCGTGGCAACCGAACCCGCAATTAAAGCCGCCAACGCAATAAACGAACCGATTGCCAATGTGGAGACACCTGAAAGCCCTTGTCCAATCGTACAACCCGTTGCCGTCACACCACCAAATCCCATCAACACGGCTCCCATAAGTTGGGTGCGCAAATCTTCTAGTGATGCAAAACCTTCCCACCGGAATTTTTGGGTTGCCATAGCATAAGCAAAAGAACCCAGCACCACACCAACAACCGTAGCAATACCAAAGGTGATGCGAAGCGTGCTATCCGTCCACAACATCAACAATTCCAGACTATAGGCAATGGGTGCAACAAAACTCATGGATTCAAGGGTACGCGTGTTGGTTCCAAAATACACCATTTCCATGGTGTCAGGGTTTTCTCCATAACCGATATTTCCGGTTAAATACCACGCAGCAACCACCAATAATCCTAAACTTATAGCTCCTGCTATATGCGATATATTGCTGCGAAAACGCTTATCTTTGAACACAAAAACCATGATGCCAATTCCCAACATCAGCGATGTCGTGAAAATAGCAGGCTTCTCCGCCATTCCCGTGATTTTCGACAAAATGGCTCCCACACTTTGATTGGTAAAACCCCAAGTGGATAAATCAAGCACAAAGGAGTCTAAAAAGCTCGCTCGCCATTGTCCAAAAAGCCCTTTGAGCGTCATATAGGATGCAATCGCAGTAAACACCAACACCACCAATGAACGAAGACTACCCCCCCCAATCCGAACCAGATTTTTATTGGCACACCCTGCGGCAATCGTCATACCCACGCCAAAAAGAAAACCGCCAAAAATCAACGATAACCATGCCAAGGTAGGACGTTGGTAAACGGTTTTATTCAGGTCAATGAAGCCCCAATATGCCATGCAACCAGTTCCTACCATCGCAACGGCAATCGTCAATAGCCACATCCGCATTCGTCCCCAGTGCGACATATTGACAACATCCGAAATCGCACCCATTGTGCAGAAGTTGGTCTTATTGGCAACTGCGCCAAAAATGAAAGCCAAAATAAACCCACCCAACACAACGGTGTTAGCGGGCGTGAGCAAGCCACTCATGCGATTCTCCAAAACCTGTGTTCAGATTATTCAGATTATTCAGATAATTGAGATAATTGAGATAATAAAGTTCAGATGAACAAACAAACGTCTGATTCACCCGCAAATTTCATGAACGTAGCCGCACCACCGTACTCTACTTCTTTGATAAATTCGCTGGTTTCAAACTCAAATAAATCAACGGTCATCTGGCAAGCAACAAATTTCACCTCGGCTTCCAGACACAAATCACGCAGTTCCTGTAACGATGCAACACCTTTGGATTTCAGCTTGTTTTTCATCATTATGGTTGCCATTGTTTCCATACCGGGCAATGCTTGCACCATCACCGGCATGGGAATCGGCATAGGCATAGCAGGGTTGGCCAATGGGCTGATTTTGACATCATCCAAACTTTTTCGCAGTAATTGCAAGCCATAAAACGTGAAGAATATCTGCACATCCCACCCCAAAGCTGCCGCAGTGGATGCCAAGATGAACGGCGGATACGCCATATCCAAGGTACCTTTGGTGGCGATCAACGCCATTTTTTTGCTTGCCATACGATTTAAGCCTTTTTCAAGAAGAAAACGTATTTGCCGCCTTCACTTTTTTGTTCTAGCAAGGGGTTGCCAGTTTGTTCAGCAAAGGCTGCCATATCGCAAACCGATCCGGGATCGGTGGCAATCACACGCAAAATTTCTCCACTTGCCATACTAGAAAGTGCTTTCTTTGTCTTGACAATCGGCAACGGGCAGGCAAGACCGGAAGCGTCAAATTCTTTATTAAATTCCATTGAATATCTCCAAAAGTTGATTGAATTTTGGGGCAACTCCACAGCGCCCCTTTGTCACGAATTTTTGTGGAGCTTGGTGCAAGCGTCTATCACCATGAAGGGTTGCATATAGTAATCCATATGGGTAGCGGGTAGCAAAGTCGGTTGCTGTGGATTACGATCGATCGCAGAGTGCATAGCACAATTTCGCTCTGTTCGATTCGATCTATGTCAGTCGAAAAAAATGCCGTGCTTGCTACTATCTTGCTACTTTCCACACGATTAGCATTTTTTGCGCGGCATTCGCCTAGTGATAACACCTAGGCGGCTGTGGGGTGGTTTTGTAAATTTTCTTATATTAGTATGTTCTAATATATTCTCATGCTGGTTGCATGGTTGGAGTAACTAAAGAATGAACCAAGAAAGACGAACTTTTGGCAATGTCCGAAAGGCTCCCGAAAATTTTTTAGATAGCAATGGTGTCAAGGTTGTTATCAACGAAGCCAAAAACGGGCGGCGTGATTTTATCCGTAAAGCCTTTGCTGCCGCTGCGGTTGGCGCGGCGGTGCCAGCGGTGATGGCGCAAGGGAATCCTGTCACCAGCGATGGAGGCGATCCCAATATCCTGAATTTGCCAGAGCATAGCAAAGGGTTGGGGCAAGGCGTGGCGCAAGATGATGGCTACGGCAAACCTTCCAAATACGAATCGACAGTACAACGTCGCCAAAGCCCGGGTTTGACACAAACCACACAGGCTTCGGTGTCGTTTGCACCGTTGCAATCGCTGTTTGGTATTGTGACCCCTAGTGGTCTGCACTTTGAACGCCATCATCAAGGTTGGTGGGATATTGATCCCTCTAAACACCGTTTGATGGTGAATGGCATGGTGAAAGCTGCCAAGGTATTTACCTTGGATGAAATCATGCGTTTGCCCTCGGTTTCCCGCTTTCATTTTATTGAATGCGGAGCCAATACGGCGGTAGAGTGGGGTAATGTCGCCGTTCCGACCGTGCAATATACGCATGGTATGGTTTCTTGCAGCGAGTTCACGGGTGTACCGTTGATTCATTTGCTGGAATTGGCGGGTGCGGATTTGAAAAACGGAAAATTCGTTCTGGCAGAAGGAAGCGACGGTTCTTCCATGACCCGTACCATTCCGATGAGCCTGATTAAATCAGGTGAAGTCTTTGTGGCGTATGGGCAAAACGGTGAAATGCTGCGTCCAGAGCAGGGTTATCCGTTGCGTCTAATTGTCCCGGGGGTTCAAGGCGTTAGCTGGGTGAAATACCTGCGCCGCATCGAAGTAGGCGATATGCCCTACGCTGCCAAAGACGAGGCGATTCATTACATTGATTTACAGCCCGACGGATTGCAACGCCAATATACCAGCATTCAAGAATGCAAGAGCGTGGTAACTACCCCGTCCGGTGGTCAAACGTTGTTGGATAAAGGCTTTTACAACATCACGGGCTTGGCATGGTCGGGGCGCGGTAAAGTGAAAAAAGTGGATGTTTCCGTAGATGGTGGACGCAACTGGCGCACCGCACGATTGGAATCACCCGTGCTATCGAAAGCCTTAACCCGCTTTAATTTGGATTGGGTGTGGGATGGTAAACCGACCGTCATTCAAAGCCGTGCAATGGATGAAACAGGATACGTTCAACCCACCTACAAGCAACTGCGTGGAGTGCGGGGTACACGCTCTATTTATCACAACAACGCCATTCAGTCATGGTTGGTGCAAGAGAACGGCGAGGTGAAAAATGTTCAAGTTTCGTAAGACGTTAGCCATCACATTAGCAGCCACGGCGCTGTTGTCTGCGGCTGGTGGCGCATTCGCACAAGCCGATGCAAAATTCCCCGGTGTGGGACGCAACGCAACACCAAAAGAAGTTGCTGCATGGGATATTGATGTACGTCCAGATTTCAAAGGATTGCCTCCGGGTTCTGGTACGGTTTCCCAAGGGCAAGATATTTGGGAAGCCAAATGCTCACACTGCCACGGTATTTTTGGTGAATCGGGCGAAGTATTTAGCCCCTTGGTCGGTGGCGTAACGGCTGATGACATCAAAAAAGGACGGGTTGCCAATCTGATGAATGCAGCATACCCCGGTCGCACTACGTTCATGAAAGTGCCGACACTTTCCACGGTTTGGGATTACATCAACCGCGCGATGCCCTGGACTGCACCTAAATCGTTGAAGACCGATGAGGTGTATTCGGTCGTGGCATTCTTGCTGAATTTGAATGGAATTGTTCCCGATAACTTCACGTTGTCAGACAAAAACATCAAAGAAGTGCAAAACCGTATGCCCAACCGCAACGGTATGACCACAGCGCATTCGATGTGGCCGGGCAATGAATTTGGCGGCACACCCAAAGCCGATACCCATAACATCGCCTGCATGAAAAATTGCGCCACCGATGTACAACTGGCATCGGCACTGCCCGAATTTGCCCGTAACGCCCACGGGAATTTAGCCGAGCAAAATCGTTCAGTGGGTGCGCAACATGGTGCGGATACCACAAAACCAGAACCCAAAGCCAGCATAGCAGCGGGGGCAGGGGCAGGGGCAGCAGGAACAGTAACTGCTGCTGCTGCTGCTGCTGCACCACCACCCAGTGCTGCACCAACTGCCAAACCAGCAGCGACTCCATCGACAGAGCCATCGGGCAAAGCTGCAATGGCATTGTTGAACAAAAATGGTTGTACAGCGTGCCACAGTGTGAATACCAAAGTAGTAGGTCCAGCTTTTATGGATATTGCGAAAAAACACGCTGGTAAAGCAGACTACCTTGCTGGCAAAATAAAATCCGGTGGCTCAGGTGTATGGGGTGCTATACCGATGCCAGCACAAACACTGAGCGATGCGGATGCCAAAGCGATTGCAGCGTGGTTGGCGGCAGGTGCTGGTAAGTAAATTATTTTTAACCAATTAATGAATCCAAGGAGATTGACATGCAAACTCGTCGTAAGACACTTCAACAAGGTGCTGTGGTAGCCAGTCTACTGGCAGGTACGGGTCTGTTCCCTCAGTTTGCATTTGCAGCAGTTAATAAAGCTGCTTTTGATGCTAAATCACTGGCGGATGTGATCAAAGCAATGGGTGTTTCCGGCGCTCCTACCGCAAGCAAAGACATCACCATTGGTGGGCCTGATATTGCGGAAAATGGTGCGGTTGTCCCATTGGCAGCCACTACTGCATTGGCTGGCGTGAAACAAATGCTGATTTTGGTAGAAAAAAATCCTACTGCACTCGTTGCCCTGTTCAATGTAACTGAAAGCGTAGAACCCAACTTTTCCACTCGTGCCAAGATGGGACAATCTTCGGATGTGTATGCCGTTGCCGTGATGAATGATGGGAAAGTTCTTTTTGCTAAAAAAGAAGTGAAGGTCACCTTGGGTGGCTGTGGCGGTTAATCAGAGGTTAATCACCGATTAATCAGCAATTCATTATTTTGAGAATTTAGGAGAAAAAAATGGCAGATCCAATGCGCATTCGTGCCCAAGCAGCTGGGGATAAGACAACCGTGCGGGTTTTGATGTCCCACGAAATGGAATCCGGTCAGCGTAAAGATGCTTCTGGCAAAGTAGTTCCAGCTTGGTACATTTCCGAAGTGACCGCTTCCCACAATGGCAAAGTCGTTTTGACTGCCGAATGGGGTACTGCGGTTTCTAAAAACCCGTTTCTGCAATTTGTGGTGAAGGGTGCTAAAACTGGCGACAAAATCGCAGTAACTTGGAAAGACAACAAGGGTGATACCCGTACCGATGAAGCAACTGTTTCCTAATTGAATCGGTAAAACCAGTAGGGTGAGGCTTTGCGCTCACCCTTTTTTTTGCATATTTTCTCCAAAAATGACGAGGCTACCATGAGAAAAACGTCTTTTATTTCCGTGCTGGCGCTAGGTTGTCTGGCAAGCACAGCGGCGACCACTGCGTTAGCGCAAAAATCGGCAGCCGTGCAAAGTATCGAAGAATACCGTGCCATGCTGGCAGACGGCAACCCGTCCGAATTATTTGAAGCCAAGGGCGAAGATGTATGGAAGCAAAAACGCGGTCCTAAAAATGTATCGCTGGAACAATGCGATTTAGGCAAAGGGGCGGGTGTGGTGAAGGGCGTATTCGTCGAACTTCCCCGTTATTTTGCCGATACCAAAAAAGTTCAAGATTTGGAATCCCGTTTATTAAGCTGCATGGAAACCTTGCAAGGTTTTGATGTCGCAGAAATTGCGAAAACTCCTTTTGGTAAAGGAGAACAAAACAACCTTACTGCGCTTGCAACATGGATTGCAGCCGAATCCAAAGGGATGAAATTCAATTTGTCCCAAACACACGTTAAAGAAAAAACCTTTTACGAAGTCGGTAAGCGTTTATTCTTTCAGCGCGGGGGTCCGCACGATTTTTCTTGTGCCTCGTGCCATGGACAAGATAATTTACGCATCCGCCTGCAAGACTTGCCCAATCTAACGAAAAATCCGGGCGATGGCGTAGGATTTGCAGCGTGGCCAGCTTACCGCGTATCCAACGGTCAAATGTGGGGAATGCAGCAACGCTTGAACGATTGCTATCGCCAACAGCGCTTCCCCTACCCGGGTTTTGCAAGCGATGCCACGGTTGCGTTGGGTGTTTATCTTGGCGTGAACAGCCAAGGCTCTGCCTCCATTGCCCCCGCGATCAAGCGTTAAGCGTTAAGCACGAATCAAGGAAAACTGAGTCATGAAAAACGTCACAAAAAACGTCAAAACTGCCATCCTTTCTGCGTTGGTGATAGGTTCTACTGTTACGGTTGCACATACTGCGTTCGCGGAAACGATGCCGAAAAAAGCGGCATTGGATACGCTCACCACGCAAATCGTGAAAGAATCTTTCCGCGATGAGGGGATTGTGAAGGCTTCCATTTTGAATACGGATGAAACCAATCGTGCCTGTAGTGAAGCGGATGTCGCCGGTAAGCCCCTGAAGCCAGCCCGTGCCAAAGCGATTGAAAAAATGAATCTGAAAACCATTCAATGGCCACAAGACGGAAAATTCTTGGGTGATTGGAAAAAAGGCGAAGCACTCGCCCAAAGTGGACGTGGTTTAACGTGGACGGATAAAGCCGATACCCCCAACGGCGGCAACTGCTACAACTGCCATCAACTCGATAAAAAAGAAATCTCTTTTGGTTCGATTGGGCCTAGTTTGTACAACTACGGCAAACTGCGCGGCGTAACCGACCCCAATAGCCCCGAAGCCCAAGCGATTGTGAAATACACATGGGGCAAAATTTGGAACTCTAAAGCCTATAACGCTTGCTCCAATATGCCACGCGCGGGGCACACGGGTATTTTGACCTCCGCCCGAATCGCCGACATCATGGCATTGTTGCTTGATCCACAATCTCCCGTTAATCAGTAATTTCTAATAATTTCATTATGAATTTATCCAAACGCGAATTTTTTCAAGTGCTGGGCGCGGGAACGATGGCAGGTATGGGGCTTGGAACCTATGCCGAAGCCGCTACCACTACCGCTGCCAATGGCTTGTATGACATTCCGAAATTCGGCAATGTTTCCTTTTTGCACATGACCGATTGCCACGCGCAATTAAAGCCGATTTACTTCCGTGAACCGAGCATCAATATCGGATTGGGTTCGATGAAAGGGAATCTACCGCACTTAGTAGGCGAGCATTTGCTGAAAGTGGCAAAAATACGCCCTAACACCGCTGAAGCGCACGCACTCACGTACCTTAGCTATGAAAAAGCGAGCAAACGCTATGGCAAAGTGGGGGGATTTGCACATTTGGCAACGCTGGTGAAGCGCATGAAAGCCAGTCGCCCCGGTGCGCTGCTGCTGGACGGTGGCGATACGTGGCAAGGTTCGGGTACATCGTTGTGGACGAACGGGCAAGATATGGTCGATGCCTGTAAGTTGCTGGGCGTGGACGTGATGACCGGACACTGGGAATTCACGCTGGGTATGGAGCGCGTGAAAGAAATCATCGAAAAAGATTTCAAAGGCAAAGTGGACTTTGTGGCGCAAAACGTCAAAACCAACGATTTTGGCGACCAAGTTTTCAAACCCTACGTGATTCGGGAAATCAACGGCGTGCCGTGCGCCATCATCGGGCAGGCGTTTCCGTACACCCCGATTGCGAATCCACGCTATATGGTGGCGGATTGGGCATTTGGCATTCAAGACGAAAATATGCAGAAAATGGTCGATGAAGCACGCGCCAAGGGTGCGCAAGTCGTCATCGTTTTGAGCCACAACGGAATGGATGTGGACTTGAAAATGGCAAGCCGTGTCAGCGGTATTGATGCCATTATGGGCGGACATACGCACGACGGTATGCCCGTTGCCAGCATCGTGAGCAACAAAGGCGGTAAAACGATTGTGACGAACGCAGGTTCTAACAGCAAATTCTTGGCGGTGTTGGATTTTGAAGTCAAAGACAAAAAAGTCGCAGATTTCCGCTACAAACTCCTACCCGTGTTCGCCAATATGCTGCCAGCGGATCAGGAAATGGATGCGCTTATCACCAAAATCCGTGCGCCTTACGAATCGAAACTTGCGGAAAAACTCGCCGTCACGGAAGGTACGCTATACCGCCGAGGCAACTTCAACGGCACGGGCGACCAGCTGATTGTGGATGCGTTGATGGATGTACAAGGTGCGGATTTGGCGTTCTCTCCGGGTTTCCGTTGGGGTACAACGCTGTTGCACGGGCAAGCGATTACCCGCGAATGGCTGATGGACATGACGGCTACCACCTATTCGTATGCAACGGTGACCGAAATGACGGGCGCAACCATCAAAACCGTGCTGGAAGATGTGTGCGATAACCTCTTCAACCCCGACCCGTACTACCAACAAGGCGGCGACATGGTGCGCGTGGGCGGTTTGGAATACACCTGCACACCGAGCGAAAGCATCGGCAAGCGCATCGACAATATGCGTTTGAACGGCAAACTGATTGAAGCGGATAAAAAGTACAAAGTAGCGGGCTGGGCTCCGGTTGCGGAGGAAGCCAAATCCGCTGGCAGCCCAATGGTGTGGGATGTAGTCGAAAAATGGCTCAAAGCCCGCAATGGCAAAGTGTCTGCCCGCAAGCTCAATACGCCCAAGCTCATTGGAGTGAAGCCGAATCCGGGTTACGTTGGTTAGGTTAAATCGGTGGCTTATCGCCACCAAACCCCAGTGCTTTTTCCATCAACACCACATCCAACCAGCGATCAAACTTCCAACCACATTGGGATAGCACTCCAGCCGGAGCAAAACCGCAAGCACGGTGAACGCCGATGGAGCCTTGGTTGGCAGAATCGCCAATCACGGCAAGGAGTTTGCGCACGCCAGCGCGTTCGGCTTGCGCCATCAATTCGACAAGCAAGAGCCGTCCCAAACCTCTGCCGCTTACATCCGGTGCGAGATAAATCGAATCTTCTGCCGAAAAACGGTAGGCTGGGCGTGGTTTGAACCAGTTGCAATAGGCAAATCCTAATAGCCCCAAACTTTCAGCATCCGACGTATCTTCAATCACCAAATAGGGCAGACCTTTGGCGAGTACATCGGCACGACGGGTGATCATTTCGGCTTCGGTGGGTGGGGTGGTTTCAAAAGTTCCCGTGCCGTGCAATACGTGGTGCGCGTAAATGGCAGTGATGGCGGGAATATCGTCAATCGTGCTGGGGCGAATCAATGGCATGGTATTCTTCAACAAAAGGTGATAAAAGGTTATAATGGAAGGCTATTCAGGGTGTCGCTGGTCGGGTGGTCAGTTGCGTGTCTCAACCTTGAATTTTCTCCCATCCCTAGGATAAATTATGGTTGTTATTCGACTTGCTCGCGGCGGTGCAAAGGCACGCCCCTTTTTCAACATTGTTGTCGCTGATAAACGTACCCGTCGTGACGGTCGCTTTATTGAGCGCGTGGGTTTCTACAACCCCATCGCCAAAGGCGGTGAAGAAAGCATCCGCATTGCCCAAGACCGTTTGACTTACTGGCAAAGCGTAGGCGCACAAGCATCCTCTACCGTTGAGCGTTTGATTAAACAAGCCGCAGCCCAAGTAGCAACCGCTTAATATGTGGGAACCCGCCGAACTCCCAAGCGATGCCATTGAAGTTGGCAGAATTGTAGGTGCTTGGGGTGTTAAAGGCTGGTTCAAGGTATTAGCCCATAGTGCCTCGCCCGAGGCACTATTTTCTTCCAAGCGCTGGTTTCTGCAACCGACTGAGCGGGGTGCGTCCCCTTTTCAAGGCGTTGTGCGCTTGCGAATCAAAGAAGCCAAAGAACATTCGGATTCAGTCGTCGCTTCGGCACACGATATTGAAGATCGTACCGCTGCCGAATCCCTCAAAGGCGCACGCATTTTTATCTCCCGTGCCAGCTTTCCCACTGCGGCAGAAGATGAATACTATTGGGTCGATTTAATCGGTCTCACGGTCATCAATCGGCAAGATGAAAATCTGGGCGTGGTGAAAGAATTGCTTTCCACCGGCCCACAAACCGTACTGGTTTTGACCTACGAACAAACCGAAGCCAGCGCAGACGGAAAAACGAAAACCTGCGAGCGCATGATTCCTTTCGTCTCGGCGTTTATCGACCATGTGGATTTGCCCGCCAAACGCATCCGCGCGGA
>JBDKGR010000058.1:0-15156 GCA_039798085.1 Pseudomonadota bacterium | reverse complement strand
GCCGCAATCTGCAACGCGAACACCTCAAACGTCTGCAAACGATTTTGACCAAAGGCAATCCAATGTTGCCCAGCGATGCACTGAGTTTGCTGCGCCTGCACGCCACGCACTTGCAAAAGGATTTGCAGAAAGCGTTGAAGCGCAAACACGGCATTGAAACGAAAGCACATCTTGCAGAAAGCCTTGGCATCGTCACCGAAGCGCTACGGGCAACCATGCAACGTTCTTAATGATTTGCTATTTATTTCATAGCTACATACGCATATTCTATAAGGGTTACGGGGCTAATCGCTCTCGTATCCATGTAGCATCGGGGTTTTGGCTATAACGCAAACGGTCGTGCAAACGGCTTTTGCGACCCTGCCAAAATTCCCACAGCGTGGGTTTTAAGCGATAGCCGCCCCAATGCGGTGGGCGTGGCGGTTGTAGCAAGAATTGCATTCCGTATTTTGCAGCGTTGGCAACCAATACGCCGCGCCCGCTAATCACCTGACTTTGCGGCGATGCCCATGCCCCAATGCGCGAATCCAGCGGGCGCGAATGAAAATAGGCATCGCTTTCTTCATCGCTGATTTTTTCTACCACGCCTTCAATCCGAACCACCCGTTCTAATTCCACCCAATGGAATTGCAGTGCTGCAAATGGATTTCCCGCCAGTTCGCGCCCTTTGCGGCTAGCGTAATTGGTGAACCACGTTATGCCGTTCGCATCGTAATTTTTGATGAGAACAATGCGCGTAGAAGGGCGCAAATCGCTGCCTACGGTGGCAACCGTCATGGCATTGGGTTCGGGGACTTCGGAGTGCAGCGCTTCCTTGAACCATTGATCGAACTGTTGCAGCGGGTCAGAATGAGAGGCGGATTCGTCCAGCTCGGCGCGCTCATAGTTTTTTCTAAAGGCTGCGATATTGGGCATAAGCATAAGTTCACTTAATTTTAGAAATAGAGAAGGTGAATTATGACCCACATCTACCATCTGGTGTATCATAATTCTTTATTGTGCACTTTTTATTTTTTACGACTTCCACAAAAGAGGATTGAAATGTACCTATCATTGAATTTAGAAGAAGAGCGACGTAACAACCCTAACTATACTCCCAAGATTCCTTTTGAACATCAGACGGACGCTTTTACAAACTTGTCAAAAATTTTTGACTTTAAAGAAAAACATAAATCGGGAATGTTGGTTCTTCCTACTGGTGCTGGCAAAACATATACATCAGTAAACTGGATTTGTAGAAATGTTCTACCCAAAAATATCAAAGTATTATGGCTGGCTCATACTTCTCACCTTCTTGAGCAGGCATTTGAAGAATTTGAAAAAAATCTTCTAGAAATTCATAAAAGAGAAGGAATCAATATCCGTGTGGTTTCAAGTAATCCTATACATTACAATGCTGCCGATATTAAATTAACAGATGATGTTGTGATTATTACAACACAGACAGCAATAAGCAACTGGAATTTAAAGGCATTGGACGGCAATGGAAAAATAAGGGAAACAGCTTTTGAAAAATATATAAACCATTCAAAAAATACTGGATTATTTTTGGTGTTAGATGAGGCGCATCATGCTCCTGCCTATGGTTGTAGAAATCTTCTTATTGGTGGAAGCAAAGAAAAAGGTATTAGAGATACCATTCCAAACATTCGGGATACCGTTTCAAACTCTTCTTTTTTAGGATTAACAGCCACACCTACTTACAATGACGAAAGAAGAAGAGGGTGGCTCTTTGAGATATTTAATACAGAACTCTTTAATAAGAAAGGTATTATTTATGAGGCAGATAAAGCAAAGTTGACTAAAGATGGGATTTTAGCTATTCCTGAATATATACAAAAGAATACCGGTGAAGAATTTGAAGTTGATGATAGAACTTACAATCACTTGGTGAGAGAGCATAAAGACTTGCCGGAAGATTTGATTGATAGAATGGCAAGTGATTCTAAAAGGAATGACTATATCGTAGATGAATATATTAAGAACAAAAATAACTATAAAAAGACGATCATATTTGCAGATCGTTGGTTTCAATGCGTGTATATCAAGGAAAAATTAAAAAATAAAGGCATCAAAAAAGTGGATGCCATATACACGCACGTTGAGGGGGCGGCGAATTCTGCGGAGCAGCGAAATAGAAGAACGCCTGCTGAAAATTCCAAAATTTTGCAAGATTTCAAAGAAAATAAGTTGGATGTATTGATTAACGTCCGTATGCTGACGGAAGGAACGGATGTTCCCAACGTAAATACTGTATTCATTACAAGACAGACAACAAGCTCTATCATGCTGACGCAAATGATAGGCAGAGCTTTAAGAGGTAAAAAAGCCAATGGAGGCAAAGAAACTGCCAATATCGTATTTTTTACCGATAATTGGAAAAGAATCATCGATTTTGCCATTCCTGAAAATGAAGGAGATAAATCGAATGATGAAATAAAAGTAAAAGGAAATTATCCTATTCAATATATTGCAATAAGGCTCGTTGAGGAACTTTCTAGAAAGATTGATAGCGGGTATATCTTTGCAGATAAAGACTTTTTGGAACAACTCCCACTTGGGTGGTATGAAACAGAAATTACAATCAATGTGGAGGAAGAAACCAACACATTTAAGGAATTTGTCATCGTCTATCCGAATATGCAGGAAAAATTTGAAAAATTCATCAAAGGAATTTTCAATAATCTTTCCTCGGAATGGGAAAATGAAAATCTGTCGGATGAATGGATGCGCCCTCACGTAAGTAGCTGGATAGATTGTTATTTTGATAAAGAACAAGATGATAAAAACAAAACGCTCGATTTGGATTTGATAAGGATTGCAAGGCATATTGCACAGTCGGGGAAGCCACCTGTTTTCTTTACATTTGAAGAAAGAAATAAGCATGATTTGAGTCAAATCGCATTTGATGCAGTCAATATGAATTACTTAACCATTCATGAGATGCTCTTCAATGAATTTAATTCTCCTGACAAACTATGGAAGTCACTTTACAAGGATTTCCACAGGTTTTCATCTGCTTTTGATGCAGAATTGAAAAGAGCCGTTCATAAAATAAAATATAACAGTAATCCGAAGATTAGCACGCCACAGCCAGAAATTGCGGAAAGAAAACGGGAGCTGACCGAGCCTGAAAAAGAGCAGGTTTTCATCCGTGATAGATACACTTGTTTATGTTGTGGAAAGACCAAAACACAAGATACCAGAGCAAGGTTTGAGGTTGATCATATAATTCCGTTCAAATTCGGTGGACAGACAACT
Organism: Pseudomonadota bacterium; assembly: GCA_039798085.1. Classification (GTDB taxonomy): domain Bacteria; phylum Pseudomonadota; class Gammaproteobacteria; order Burkholderiales; family Burkholderiaceae_C; genus Allorhodoferax. Next base: position 11,895 of record JBDKGR010000058.1, on the reverse strand, counting down.
ATTGATAATTCTCAAACTCTGTGCAGCATCTGCAATCAAGCAAAACGGGTGGATGAAATAAATTTCAGGGTTTACAAAACGCCTCTCTCATCACCCAAAGATAATCTGGAAACTTTCAGCTTATCAAACTCAGAATACATAGAGTGGCATTTGAGAAGAATTATAAATATCTTCTATCATTGTCAGGCGGCTTCAGAAATAAAATTGGATACAAAGCTATATATTTATAAAATCAAGTTATATGAAGGAAATAATCCTGCATGGCTAGAAAAACACAAAGAAAAGCTTATAGAGTTTATCCATAATAATTTGGGATATAAATTACTTAAGGATTTAACAATCCAATAAGCTATAAACCCCAACGCGTCACTAAACCGGACAGGCAACCATCCTGTCTCGGTTGTTTTTCGGATTTTTCGCTTCTAGTGCTTATCTGGCGTGCATCTAATGCTTCTATTTTTATAGCATTCATCTTGTAGGTTTGAGCAAAGTGCGCGTTCTAGAAGTGGCTCGTCGCCCGTCCATCCAATACCGTCCAACTAGCGTGCAGCGCTTCCTTGAACCATTGATCGAACTGTTGCAGCGGGTCAGAATGAGAGGCGGATTCGTCCAGCTCGGCGCGTTCATAATTTTTTCTCAGAGAAGCAAGGTTAGACATAATTCAATACCAGCATATAGACATAATGAAGTCTACTAAAAGACCACTAAAAGACCACTAAGTATGACGTATGGAGCGTGTAATAAAAATGTCAGACCCATCCAACCAATGGCTTCAAGCAGCGGCCGGTATCGCGGCTCCTTGGCGGATCGTGAACTTTCAGTTCGATCCTATGGCGAAAATGCTGCATCTTTGGCTGACAAGACACCCGCAGCAGGAAGTTAAGCGGGGGTTTTTCAGGCGCAAAATCCCAACCCCACCTCCGATTACCGCCGTTGATTCGGTATTGGGCGCACAGGAAATGCGTTGGCGGCATTTGAATTGTATGGATTACACCTGCATGATTCATACCACCGATGTGCTGGAACTGCGCCACCATCAATTACCTTGGCTGGGTAAACCGGGGCAACCCTTTACCAATCGCATGATGAAGCATATTGCCGCCAGTGTGAATAAAGGGACGGATTTATCGGTGGTCGCGGATTTGCTGGGGGTCGAATTTTCGGATGTCTGGAAAGTCAAATTTGCGATAGAACGAAAAGGCGATACCATGAATAAAGCGCCACCGCAACCGCAACCCCTATCACCCCTATCACCGCTATCACCGCCTTCTGCATCCGTAGAAACCGACATCTTGGCAACTATTAGCTATGCCGTTTGGGAAAAGTTGATTCGGGGCGAACTTAATATCCAGATTAAATTATTGGGGTTTCAGTTGCTGCTGACCAAATTGCGTTCACAAGTAGCCGAGCAACCCACCCCCGATGTGATCGAACTCAAAATACGCGAGATGCTGCGTTTTATGGTGCGCAATTCTCGCAGTTTGGAATACGAATTGGCACAAATCCGTACTTATTTGACAAAGGAAGTGGCTGCATGACATCGAAAAAATATACCGCTTTACCCTCCCGATTGTTATCCCGTGAAAATGCTTGCGTTCTTATCGACAGCGGTGCTTTTTTGATTGTGGCAGCGGATGAGGATGTGTTGGCATCCCTCCCCTGCGGGAACTGGATCGGTGGAACCATTCCTTATTTCATGGGGCAAAACGGAGGTGTAACCACCCGTAAAGATGTGTTCGTTACCCCGATTCGATGGGAAGATGATTTAGAGCCTTCCATCACCACCTACGATGCGGCGATGTTGTCGCAAATCTGCGTTGAAGCACCAGAAAACGGGTACAGCACGGTGGTGTTACCCGCGTTCTCGGATGTGCATATCGAGTACGCTGAGAATGCTCCCCAATACGATGATATGTACATCAAACCCGTAGTGGGTTGGATTTCGGGCATTCATTTGGACGATATGGGCAAGCGCAGCCCCAAAGTACGCGACGGTCGCACGACCGAGCTGCTGGATAACGTGGCAGTGGTGATGCACGTTCCGCTACCGAATGACACCATCGCCCAAATCCAAATTATCAATTTGTTTAGCCAAGGTTATGGCGATGTGCTGGAATTTGAACAAAGTGGATTTGAGGTTCAACAATGCCGTGTCAATGGTCGATTGACTTCGTTTGCCACCTATTTGCAAAGCACCAAACATGACACCCGCTTACCGATTGTTGCCAATTACAGCGGTGCGCTTATCAATGTATCTATTAAAGTCGTTGATGTCGAAAACGATGTAGTTTCTTTGTATGCCCCCGTGTTTCCGCGTATGCAATACAAATTGGCAAAATCTTTTGTAGGGAGTTACGAGGATGCTTTTCATGCCCAAGCAACACAACTACAAGGTAATACCCAATTTGCTTGCAACTGCGTGCTGAATTATCTTTATTCTAATTTAGAAGGCAAGCGCACGGATCGCATCACAGGCCCTATGACGTTTGGTGAAATAGCCTACGTTTTATTAAATCAAACCTTGGTTCAATTAACGCTGCGCTCTAGTTAAATTACTTACTAAATTATTGACAAGGATTTGGGTATGCCAGCGTTACCAGTGTCCACGACCAAGCCATCTGAAAAGGTATCTAAAAAACCACCTGAAAAGCCATCTGAAAAGCCATCCGGTATGTATTGGTCTGCGCCACCTTATGCTTTTTATGTGGATTCGGTAACGGAATGGAATGACGCATCCCTGTATGGTGTCGATGAAGAAGATGCCAAAGAAGAAAAGCGCAACCGCGAATTGAACGATTATCTGGTGGGGGAAATGATTATTGCCCCCGACCAACTGCTACAGGCATTGGACAAACAATCCAAAATGCCCATGATTCGCGTAGGCGAGGCACTGCTGCGTTTGGGTTATGTGGATCAAACGCAGTTGGATGCCGCATTGGAAAAACAAAAAAGTGAACGTTCCACCCCACTAGGGCAAGTGTTGCTCACGATGGGAACGGTGACGCAGAATGACCTCAATACCGCTTTGGCACGCAAAATGGGGTATCCCGTTGTGGACCCTAGCCGTTTTCCTATTGATGCCAGTGCATTATCCAAAGTCACACTGGCGATGGCGGAACGGCTGCGCATCATGCCTTTGATGCGCCGAGGCAATACATGGATCATCGCAATGGTGGACCCTACCCATCGTGCCTCCTTAGAGGAGCTGGAGTTTGTTTTGCAATCTCGCATTGTGGCGGTGTTAGCGGGTAGCGAACATATCACCAAGGCACAATCTGATGTATATGCCAAGTACGGTCATGCCAAGAATAGCCATGTACTTTCCTATGATATGGCGCAGACCGTGGATTACACGCTCTCCCTTTCCCCTAGCACCCCTACCACCACGCATACAGGAAATACGGCGACCACCACCACCACCACCAATACCAATACCAATATGGCAACCACTGCCACTGCCAGCCAGTTGTTGGAAACGCTCGAATTGGATGTTGCCAAGGAAACGGTGGTAGAGGAAAAACCGATTGAACAATCCGACAATTCCTTGGTACGCCTCATCAACCAAATGATGTTGGAAGCCCATGCACAGGGTGTCTCGGACATTCATATTGAAACCCGCCCATCGCCCTACAAAACCCGTATTCGGTTTCGCAAAGATGGGGTGTTATTTCCGTATTTGGAATTGCCGCATACGTATAAATCGGCACTGCTTGCACGCCTTAAAATCATGGCGGATTTGGATATTTCCGAAAAACGCAAGCCGCAAGATGGAAAAATTGATTTCTCCCAATTCGTTAGCGGAAAGAAATTGGAATTGCGTATCGCCACGATCCCCACCACCGGAGGGTTGGAAGATGTGGTGATGCGTTTGCTTTCTTCCGCCAAACCCATTGCATTGGACAAACTGGGGTTATCGCCAAGCAATTTCAAACACCTGCGTGATGCCATCAACCGCCCTTATGGGATGGTGCTCTGCGTGGGCCCCACAGGATCGGGTAAAACGACCACGCTGCATTCGGTATTAGGGCATCTCAACACCCCCCAGCGCAAAATCTGGACAGCAGAAGACCCGATTGAAATCACCCAACCCGATTTGCGGCAGGTGCAGGTGAACCCCAAAATTGGTTGGACTTTTGCCAAAGCATTGCGCTCGTTTTTGCGTGCTGACCCAGATGTGGTGATGGTGGGCGAAATCCGCGATGAAGAAACGGCTCAAATTGCGGTGGAAGCATCCCTAACCGGACATTTGGTGCTATCTACTTTGCACACCAACAGCGCAGCAGAAACGGTTACCCGATTGATTGATATGGGCATGGACCCTTTCAATTTTGCCGATTCGTTGCTCGCGGTGTTGGCACAGCGTTTGGTGCGGCGCTTGTGTCCCGATTGCCGACGCAGCGAAATCGCCGAACCCGAATTTGTTACCGAATTGATTGAAGATTATCGGCACAGCATCCCGCCCGATTTGCGCCCCACACCCGAAGCATTGCAAGCCCAATGGACAAAACAATACGGAGGAATCGAAGGCAAACTGCTGCGTTATTCGTCTTCTGGTTGCCCCCATTGCCAAAACACGGGTCTGCGGGGGCGAGTGGGGCTGCATGAATTATTGCTAGTCTCCAGCGGAGTGCGCCGCTTGATTCAAACCTCTACCCGACCAGAGCAAATTCAGCACGAAGGCTTTCGGGATGGTAATTTTCAAACCCTGCGGCAAGATGGAATTTGCAAAGTGCTCATGGGACAAAGCACCATCGAAGAAGTGCGTGCTAACAGCAATAACGCTTAACATCCAACCCTCGGGCGATGCGTGGTTCGAGCGGCAACGGTTCGTTGTGGATTTGGGCAACCAATAATTCCGCACACAAAGCCGCCAGACTTAAACCGCGCGAACCCATGCCCACACAGAGCCATAAATGCGGTGCGTTCGGTACAGAACCTACCAATGGCATCCTATCCGGCGTAATGCAGCGGGTGGATGTCCATTGTCCTAGGGCGGGACTGCGATTCAATGCGTCGGCGGGATTTATGCCCCATTCGGTTGCAAATTGCTGCACCCATTGGGGATTCCACTGCTGGAACAATTCGTGCAGACGCTGCATATTGAGGGCGTGTTGCACCTTGCTATCCGCAGCACGGGTGCAATCGGTTTCAAACGTCGCCCCCGCAAACCATTGCGCTGCGGCTTTATCTACCACAAAACTGCCATGCCCATTGATGGGCGCATCGGGCAATCCGGCTAAATCTTCGGCTAGCGTGCCGTAACTCAGCGTTCCATGCACGGCGTGTACAGGAAGGGAAGAGGGCAATACGGATGCCAGCAGTGGCGCACACCCGACTGCATTGGCAACAATGACGTGGCTAAATGGGCGCAATACCGCCTCATGCAGCGATTGAGATTGAATAGGGGTGTTGCCAACAAAGTGAATGGCAGGATGTTTCAACCATTCCTGCACCAGCCGCCACGGTTTAATCCAGCCGGTTTTTTCCCAATCTGTTCCTTCGATTAGCAGCCGTTGTGCGTGTTCGCGCGTGAGGCGAATCCCACGGCGGATGAGTTGCGTGCGGGGATTGTCGTCTTTGGATACGGATGGAATCGCCAACCCCACTGGCAAGCCCGATGCAGCGCGGGCAGGGGCGGATTCTTGGTCAAAAACCGTAACGTCCCAGCCCCGTAACGCCATCGCGTGGGCAACCGCCGCACCGCACAAACCCGCACCAATGACCGCGCAGCGCGTGGGAATGGGCGGTGGGGGGCTGGGATGGCGTTTTTTGATATGCCAATGCGGATCAAATGCAAACGATTCTTCGCCGATTTGCAGCGACGTACCGCGCTTGCAGCACCGTGCCAGCAAAGGAATCACCCAAGGCGTATCGACATCGGCAGGTGCAAGGCGGATGGCATCGGCTTCAATGCGCAATTCACGCAACACGGCGGCAATATCGCCGATGCAGATCGTCAAAAAAACGCCGTCTTCTGCTTGTTCTTTGCACCCGATGCGGTGAAAACCGGATTCCCAACCCGCGTACTGAGAACAAATCCCGACATAGTGCAGGAGGCGCGGGCGTTCAATGAAAGGGGTTTCGCGCCAATGTTGCAGCGTGGCGGTGAAATGGCTGCCGTCGCCAAAATCGGCATCCAATATCGTCCAACGGAGTGGGGGGTGGGACGGTGATCGGGGTTCAGGCATTCGGTGGAACGTAGCCGCGCGCGGGGTCGGCTCCATCACCAAAAAAGTGATTTTCCATTTGCCGTGCGAGGTATTGGCGGGCACGAATATCGGCAAGATTGAGGCGGTTTTCATTCACCAACATGGTTTGGTGCTTGAGCCATGCTGCCCATGCTTCTTTGCTCACACCCTCCCAAATGCGTTTGCCCAGTGCGCCGGGGTAGGGCGGAAAATCCAACCCTTCGGCTTCTTTGCCCAACTTGATACAGTGGATGGTACGTGCCATGAAAACCTCGTTTAAGATAAAGATTGAATCTTATTACAAAGGGCATTTATGGCGAATTTAGTAAGCCTTCTTCCAAGTCTTCTTCAAGCCCCTAGGCGGGTGTTGATGGCGGTGTTTTTGGCGTGCGTGGGAATGCTTTCTTTTGGTATTTACCTGCAAATGGTGGTGGGGTTGGTTCCATGCCCTATGTGTATCGTGCAGCGATACGCTCTTATATTAGTAGCACTCTGTGCAGTATTGACGGGTGCTAGCGGCTCTAATCGTGTTCACACAGGGGGAAGCGTATTGCTCACGATCATCGCATTGGGCGGGGCGTATGTGGCGGCGCAACAAAGTTGGCTGCAATGGTATCCGCCCGAGGTCGTCTCCTGCGGACGCGATTTTTACGGCATGATTGAGACATTTCCTTTGCAACGCGCTATCCCGATGATTTTCAAAGGCAGCGGCGATTGCACGCAAGTGGACTGGACATTTTTAGGTGGTTCGATTGCGAATTGGTCATTTTTGTGCTTCTGCGGCTTTGCGGTGGTGGGTTTTGTGCTGGTTTTTCGGCAAAAAGTAGCATCACTTATTCAAAGTTTTATCAAAAATTGATGTTTCACCGGTTATACTAGAGGACTAATTCGGTGTGTGGCGCAGCCTGGTAGCGCACTTGCATGGGGTGCAAGGGGTCGAAGGTTCGAATCCTTTCACACCGACCATTATGAAAGCTCTGGAGCGGTGGATGAGCGGTTTAAGTCACACGCCTGGAAAGCGTGCGTGGGGTAAGACCCACCGCGGGTTCGAATCCCGCCTGCTCCGCCAGTATGAAGAATAAAGCCCGCCAAGGATTTACATCCGGCGGGCTTTTTCATTGGGAAATTACCTGCGCGACAATCATTCCATGAATCCATCTCAATCGACCGCCCCAAACAGTCACCGCCTAAGCGTCGCGCCGATGCTGGATTGGACGGATCGGCATTGCCGTTATCTGCACCGCCTGCTATCGAAAAACGCCCTGCTTTACACCGAAATGGTGACCACGGGCGCACTGATTCATGGCGATGTGGCGCGGCATTTGCGTTTTAATGTTGAAGAACACCCCGTCGCGCTGCAACTGGGCGGCAGCGAGCCGAACGATTTAGCCCGCTGTGCCAAGTTGGGGCAGGATTGGGGCTACGATGAAATCAATCTGAATTGCGGTTGCCCCAGCGAGCGCGTGCAGCGCGGCGCGTTCGGCGCGTGTTTGATGCGCGAGGCGGATTTGGTGGCAGACGGCATAAAAGCCATGCTGGATGCGGTGGGCGGCGCAATCCCCGTGACGGTAAAACACCGCATCGGCATTGATAAAGAAGAAAGTTACGGCTTTGTGCGCGATTTTATTGGCATATTATCTGAGGCGGGTTGTAATACCTTTATCGCCCATGCGCGTAATGCGTGGTTAAAAGGGTTAAGCCCTAAAGAAAACCGCGAAATTCCGCCGCTGCGTTATGACATGGTGTACCAATTGAAAAAGGATTTTCCGCATTGCCATATTTCTATTAACGGCGGCGTGCGCACGAGTGAAGAAATTCAAAATCATTTACAGCACGTCGATAGCGTGATGGTTGGGCGCGAGGCGTACCACAATCCGTTTTGGTTGGCGGAATGGGATGCTATGCTTTCAGGAGCTGCTAGCGCAGAACCAGCGTGCGTTACAAGGGATTTTATTGAAAATTCCTATGTCGAATACATGGAACGCGAAGCCGCCCAACACGGCACGCATTGGTACGGAATCGCTCGCCATATGCTCGGTTTGCGCCACGGTATGCCCGGTGCGCGTAAATGGCGGCAAATTTGGAGCGACCATCGCAACAAAGCATTAACCCCGCGTGAAGTAATGCAATTAGCGGGGGAGTGAAGACACTATTTCATTCTTGTTGCTATTTTTTCATTTGATACCAAAGCGGCTTCGCCGTCAAAATCACTGTCCGCCACGCACCAGCCGCACACCGCCGCTGCTGAAGCGGTAGCCGTTGCTGGAGCCACCAAGGCTGAAATAAACGCCCCACGCGTGGCTCGTATAGTTGGCATAGGGCGAACCCGACCAAACGTGAGAATTAGTATTGGGAAATACTTTTGGATGAATAAATTTATAATTTACCTTTTCTTTGGTTAAAAGTGTTTTAAGTTCATCAATCGTTGGTACGCGCCAGCCATTACCTGATTGTTTTTGGGCATCATCAAAAGTAAAATTTTTATCGGTTCCAATACAGGTATTCCCATTCCATGTTTTACCCACTTCACACCGCTGCCAAATTAAATTCGTTTGTAAATCTTTTACTTCTGCGCCGTTGGTTAAAATTTGGTAGCGGTTGTTGATTATTTCGGTGGATGGTGGTGTAACCACTGGTGGAGTAGGATTGGGGCGCGGTGCTGGTGGTTGCCCTCCAGCAATGGGTTTGAAGTGGGGTAATGCTTTGGTTACGCATTCGGTATAACTTTTTAGCCGTAGTTTTCTATTTCTTTTTGATTGATATGCACATCAAGTTCTGCACCACCCACGAAAAAACGTAATAAACCTCCCTTTGCTGGCATCTTTACCGTCACACCAGATGGTCGGTTATTTTCGGGTGAACAAAGCCACTTCACAGCCTTTGTAGCTGCATCTTGTGCATGAACATCCCATACCGTTGTACTGACTAAAAATACCAGACCAAAAAGAATTTTCTGTTTCATCATAATGTCCCGTTTCCTGCGGCTTCAGGCATCATGCTACACGAACCAAGCGCACCGCCATACGGAGGTAAGTCAGGGCGTTGGAAACTCCTCGGTCTGTGCCGAATCCAACCAGCCATCCACAGCCCCAGTTATCGGCAACGGATGACCAAAAATGGTAGGGGTAGTCAAAGCTTTCAAGCGGTTGGGGAAAGGTATAGGGCGGGAAATCCACATCCAGCAGGGTGTAGAGTTCGTTCAGTGTGGGCAATCGCCAATCGGTGAAACCCGCACATTCCACCACGCGGGTTTTGCCGTCGAATAGTGCTGCTTCGTCCCAATCAAAACAACCTTCGGGTTGGATTTTCCACATCAAACCCGTTTTGGAATCGGTAATGGTTGTGCAGGCTTCATTGATTATGCTGTCTTGCATCTCCATTTACTTCTCCATTTCTCCACCGATGTAACTCATTGCCACACGAACCAACCGCACCCCCATGCGGTGATACGTCAGGGCGTGGAAAGCACCCCGGTTCGTGCCAAAATCAACAAGCCAAGCACCATCCCAGTCGTCGGGATCGGATGACCAGAAGCAAGAAGGATGTTCAAAATCTTGGGGCGGTTGGGGGAAGGTGTAGGGTGGGAAATTCACATCCAGCAAGGTGTAGAGTTCGTCCAACGTGGGCAAGCGCCAATCGCTACAGCCCGCGTGTTGCACGATGCGGTCTTTGCCGTTGAATTCCAAGGCTTCGTGCCAATCGAAACAACCTTCGGGTTGAATTTTCCACATCAAATCGGTGCGGGGGTCGGTGATGGTTGTCATGATTGAAGTACCTGTAATGCACGCAATCCGCGCCCACCTCGGAAAAACTGTTGCACAAAGGGATGGGGAAGTGCTACCACCTCGGATGGCGGAGCGTGGGCGATGACGTGTTGATCGGCCAGTACGGCGATATGGGTGCTAATCTCAAAAATCGTATCCAAATCGTGCGTCACCATGACGACGGTTAAATCCAGTTCGCGGTGCAAGGATCGCAGCAGCGTGCAAAACGCATCCGAGCTATCGGGGTCAAGTCCGGCGGTGGGTTCGTCCAGCAACAGCAACGGCGGATCAAGAATCAATGCCCGTGCCAATGCCACGCGCTTAATCATGCCGCCGGATAAGTCGGAGGGCATTTTGTGGGCGTGAGACGGGCTTAAACCGACCATTTGCAATTTCACCATTGCCGCATCGCGCACCAAATCGGCGGGCAGCGTTTGCAACTCACGCAGCGGGAACGCGATATTTTCCAGCACCGTAAATGCCGAATACAGCGCCCCGTGTTGAAACAACATTCCAATGCGGTCGGATACGTGGATGCTGCCGTGTGTGGGATGTTCTAGCCCCAAAATTTGGCGCAGCAAAACCGTTTTACCGCTGCCCGAACCACCGACCAACGAAAGCAATTCGCCGCGCTCTACCCGCAGATTCAGGTTTTTGTGAATCGTGGCGTGCAATCCCGACATCCGAAATACCGAGGTGAGATGGCGAATTTCAATCATGGCTTTGAGGGATTCGTTTATGGTTTCGCTCACAATCCAAACTCCTTAAACACCACAGCAAATAAGGCATCGACCAAAATCACCATTGTGATGGAGGTGACCACCGAAGCCGTCGTTCCCTCGCCCAAACTTTGGGTATTGGGTTGAATCCGCAGCCCGTAATGGCAGCCGATCAGCGCGATCATGACCCCAAACACGGCAGATTTGGCAACCGCCAACCACAAATTGGACACCTGAACCGCCCGTGCCAACGCTGTCACAAAATAGCTGGGCGATAAACCCATTACCATTTCGCTGGCCACCATTCCGCCCAGCAGCGCGGCGATGGTTGTCCAAACTGCTATCAAAGGAGTAGCTACCAACATAGCAAGGACGCGCGGTAGCACCAATCGGAAGCCTTTGGGGATACCCATGACTTGCATCGCGTCCAGCTCCTCCGTGACGCGCATCACGCCGATTTGCGCCGTAATCGCCGACCCCGAACGCCCCGCCAGCAAAATCGCCGCGAGCACCGGCCCGAGTTCTCGAATCAACGCAATCCCCAACAGATTCACGATAAACGTATCTGCCCCAAACTGGCGTAATTGCTGCGCCATGAGGTAGGCAAGCACCACACCAATCAAAAATCCGACCATCGCCGTAATCGGGAGCGCGGTAGCGCCGATGCGGTACAAATTGCCCGACACATCGCGCCACGGAGCACTTCGGGGATTTTTCATGAGCCGAATGCCATCCAAGCCAAGCTGCCCAATCAAATGCAGAGCGCCCGTAATATGTTCTTGCCGATTCATGACCCACGCCCCAAGCCGCAGAAAAAGCTGCCGCACACTCAAATGCGGAGGCGGTGGCAGAGGCGCAGAAAATTGCGCCACCCGTTCCAGCATCGTGCGCTGGTTCGGTAAAAGATGCAGCGTAGTCGGCCACTGGCGCTTCCATGTATTCCACAATAATTGCGCCCCCAGATGGTCAAGCGCTTCCAACTCGCGCAAATCCCACACCACCGCGTTCATGGGGTTAGGGAGGTTAGGGAGATTAGGGAGATTTTGTAAAGTTGGCTTCAACACCTTCCAATGTGCGGCAATGGTGTGGGCAGTCCAAGTCCCCTGCACGCGCAGACATGGCGTAGTCATGGGGTTGTCAATAGAAATACGGGGGGAAGATAGTGCCATGATGCGGATAATACCGTTTATGAATCCACCCACCCGCTCCCTTATCAATCCGCAG
>JBDKGR010000057.1:0-15224 GCA_039798085.1 Pseudomonadota bacterium | reverse complement strand
AAACGCAACCCTTTGATGCTTTTGGCAACCGTCACTTTGGGCACATCTTTGGTCACCGCGCCGACAAACGCTACCCGCACGCCGCCGATTTTTTGCAGCGTGTGGCTGGGCAGTAAACGCTTGCCCGTTGCGGCATCGAACATGTTCGCCGCTAAATAGGGAAAGCGCAGCGTGGCGAGTTTGCGTTGCAATTCCGCAAAACCCGCATCCAAATCGTGATTGCCCAAGGCGGTGGCGACCATGCCCAGATGTTCCATTGCCGCAAGCGTCGGTTCATCGTGCAGCAAAGCAGAAATAGCGGGCGATGCCCCAATCAAATCACCGCCACCGACCAGCACGCTGTGCGCACGTTGGCTACGCAAATCGTTCAGCACGCTGGAGAGATACGCCACACCACCCGTTTGTGGTGGCTCTTTGGATGCTTCAAGGTGACCGTGAAAATCGTTAATCGAAAAAATGCTGATTTCGGTGGCATCCGCCCAAGCAGCTGCGTTCCACGTACACAGCAGCGCAAGGCAGAGGGAAGAGAAAATGGAAGAACGTGATTTCATCATAATAGCCCAAACGCCTAAGTTACCTCAAAAATTACCGCAATTAAAAAAACACAATGACCGAACCGATCATCACCTGCCCGCAATGCCAAACCGAAATCAAGCTAACCGAATCGTTGGCTGCACCCTTGGTTGCCGAAAAACTCGAAAAATACAAATTGCATTTTCAGCAGCGTATCAAAGAAGAACGTTTGCGTATTACGCAGGAAGAAATCCAAAAAGCCCAAGTAGCATCGGCAAACGAATTAAACACCAAAAACCGCGATTTGAAAGAATTGCAAGAATTGTTGCAAAGCCGTGAAGCCAAGCTCGCCGAGGCGCAACAAGCACAAGCCGAACTCATCAAAAAGCAACGCGCATTAGACGATGAAAAACGCGAATTGGATTTGACCATTGAAAAGCGCGTGCAATCGGGTTTATCCGAAATTCGCCACGCTGCCAAGCGCGAAGCCGAAGAAAGTGCCAAATTGCGGCTGGCAGAACGCGACCAAACCATCGCGTCGATGCAGCAAAAAATCGAAGAACTCAAACAAAAAGCGGAGCAAGGTTCGCAGCAACTGCAAGGCGAAGTGCAGGAGCTGGAACTGGAAAATATGCTGCGCAGCAAATTCCCGTTCGATGCGATTGACCCCGTTCCCAAAGGCGAATTTGGCGGCGATGCCTTGCAGCGCGTCAATTCGCAAAGCGGTATGCCCTGCGGCACGATTTTGTGGGAATCGAAACGCACGCTACGCTGGAGTGACGGCTGGCTTGCCAAGTTGCGCGAAGATCAGCGCACCGCCAAGGCCGAAGTGTGCGTGCTGGTCAGCCAAGCCTTGCCCAAGGGCGTGGAAACCTTCGATTTGATTGAAGGCGTATGGGTGACCTCGCCCCGCGCGGCGCTTCCCGTTGCCACGATGCTGCGGCAGGGTCTGCTGCAAGTCACACAAACCCGCGCTCTGAGCCAAGGTCAGCAAACGAAAAAAGAAATGGTGTACGACTACCTCACCGGAGCGCGTTTCAAGCAGCGCGTGGAAGCGATTGTGGAAGCCTTTTCCTCGATGCAAGAGGATTTAGACAAAGAGCGCAAAGCGATTACCAAGCAATGGTCGAAACGCCAAGAACAAATCGAGCGCGTGATGAACGCCACGGTCGGAATGTACGGCGATTTGCAAGGCATTGCGGGAAAATCGCTGCAAGAAATTGAGGGGTTGGAGTTTGGGGTGTTGGAGAATTTATAGTGATGGAATTGACCCCATCACAGTTGAAAAAACAATTCCTCAAACCCAACCGCCGCCGTTCCGAATTTGCCGACCACAATGCCGCCTGCTTTGTTGGCAATAGGAACGGCATCGCGCAGGCTGATGCCGGATGCGACCAAGCTCGCCATCGTAGCGATGACGGTATCGCCCGCGCCGGTTACGTCAAACACTTCCCGCGCTTGTGCGCCTATGTGGAGCGTGCCTTCTGCGTCGAACAACGTCATGCCCTCTTCGCTGCGGGTGAGTAGCACGGCTTCCAGTTTCAGGGCTTGGCGCAGAGTTTGAACTTTGGCGAACAAATCGTCCTCATCGTGCCACGCGCCAATCACTTGCTGCAATTCGGCGCGATTGGGCGTAATCACGGTGGCGTGGGCGTAGCGGGTGTAGTCGCTGCCTTTGGGGTCGATCAAAATGGGTTTGCCTTGGGCACGGGCGCGGGCAATCATGTCGGGGATATGACCCAAGCCACCTTTGCCGTAATCCGAAAACAGCACCGCGCCGTGCGAGGGCAGCAAGTGTTCAAACGTAGCAGTTTGCGAGGCGAGCAATTCGTTTTTGGGCGTATTCTCAAAATCCAAGCGCAAAAGCTGCTGCTGGCGACCAATCACGCGCAATTTCACGGTGGTTTTCAAATCCGCATCGCGCCCAAAATGGGGTTCGATTCCGGTTTGGGCAACCAAGGCTTCCAATTTGTGACTGGCTTCATCGTCCCCGACCACGGTCAGCAAAGAGGCTTTCGCGCCCAAACTCACCACGTTGTAGGCGACGTTCGCCGCACCACCATTGCGATCTTCTTCGCGCGTAATGCGCACCACAGGCACGGGCGCTTCGGGCGAAATGCGATCCACCGCACCATACCAATACCTATCCAGCATGACATCGCCCACGACGAGTACGCGGGCAGTGGCTAATTGTTCTTTCGATAAATACATAATTCTTTATTTTTACCTTTACAACTCTTCCACGCGGAGAGCGGGGTAACTGTCCCATGTTTGGCAACCCGGGCATTGCCAAAAATGGCGCTTTGCCTCGAATCCACACGCCGCACAACGGTAGCGTGTGAGGGGTTTCACGGCATGATCCAAAGCGCGTTGTACTTGGGGGTGAAATTGTTCGTGCTCTAATTTTTCGCCTGCAATCCATTTCGTGGCAGCAACCAAGGATGGCTCGTTTTCCAAATGCCGCACATACCAATCCCGCGCACTGGCACTGGGCGAACCACTGGCGGCTTCTAGGGCGACAATAGCATCCAACACATCCAAGGACGGCGTATTGGCATACACCGCTTTCAACAAAATCAATGACCGTGCAATTTGATTCGATGCCATCGCATACTGTGCAAGTGGAGATGCTATTAAAGCAATAGCATTAGGTGCAGTAACTACGGCGTTTGCAAGGGTTTCGTAGGCTAAATCGGGCTTGCCTTGGCGGTTTTGGAGCTGTGCTTTCTCGATGCGTGGACGCGCCGCATCTGGGGCGATTTGGATGGCTTGTTTCAGGTACTGCATTGCCTGCGTGTAATCGTCATGGGCGATACAGGCATTGGCTTGTTCACATCCATAATGCGCTAGGCGATTTTTGAAACTACCCAACCCATACGATTCCAGCTTGCGGGCGATGGTGGTGGCGTGTTCCCAATCGCGGGAACGTTCATAATTTGCTAAGAGCACCAGAAGGACTTGTCCCTCAAAACGGGTGTTTTCCAATAATTGAAGCGCCGCTTCGGCACGGTCAAGCAATCCGGCTTTTAGATAATCTAATGCCAATTCGTATTGGGCGCGGTGGCGGTCGTCGGTGCTTAAATCGGCGCGGGATAGCAGATGCTGGTGTACGCGCACGGCCCGCTCATACTCTCCTCGGCGGCGAAAAAGATTGCCCAGAGCAAAGTGTAATTCGGAGGTGTCCGGGTCGATTTGGACGGCTTCGATAAACGCATCAATGGCTTGATCTTGCTGTTCGTTGAGTAAAAAATTCAAACCCTTGAAATAGGCTTTGGGGGCTTGTTTGTTTTCCAAACGCAACTGTCGCACATCCATGCGCGATGCCATCCAGCCTAGCACAAAGGCAACTGGCAGTGCCAATAATAAAAAACTGAGGTCAAATTCCATTCGATACGGCTATTTTTTGGGCGGCTACGGTGGCAGCGGTGGCTTTGCGTTGTCGCAACCAGCGCGGAATCATTCCCAACACCCCTACCAACAAACCCGTGGAAAAGGCGGCTAATACCACCAAGACCAAAGGTGTCGTCCATTGCTGACCAAAGAAAAAATGCACGGTGACATCGTTTTGGTTATTCAAGGCAAAGGCAAAAAGGGTAAAAAAAATTGCGGCTTTTAAGAGCCATTGCAAAATTTTGACAAGGGTTTTCATGAATTGTGGGATGCGTTGACCGATTGTCGCAGTGCTTTGCTGGGTTTGAAATGTGGAACGCGCTGTTCGGGGATCGCAACGCTTGCTCCGCTGCGGGGATTGCGCCCCATACGCGGAGTACGGTGGCTGACGGAAAAACTACCAAATCCCCTAATTTCGATGCGATTACCGCCAATGAGGGTTTCAGTCATCGCTCTCAAGATATGTTTAACCGCCTTGTCTGCATCCCGTTGTGTGCGGTGCGGAAAGCGAAGAGAAAAGGCTTCAATAAGGTCGGATCGGGTCATGGGGACAAATAAAAAAACCACCCCGTCAGGATTTTCCTGCCTAGGGGTGGTCATTAACTAAATAACTAAATAGCTAAAAAACTAAAAACTAAGAAAAGAATTTAGTTGTTATCCAATTTGGCACGCAACAAAGCGCCCAAGCTGGTCGTTCCCGCGTGTTCACGCGAAGCCTGTTGGCTCAAAGTTGCCATTGCTTCTTGTTGTTCCGCTTGGTCTTTGGCTTTGATGGACAACTGGATGTTGCGGGTTTTGCGATCCACATTCACCACCACAGCGTTCACTTCATCGCCTTCTTTCAAGACGTTGCGTGCATCTTCCACGCGGTCGCGGGAGATTTCGCTGGCACGCAGGTAACCGATGATGTCAGAGCCGAGGTCGATTTCAGCACCTTTGGCATCAACCGTTTTCACTTTACCGGTCACTATTTGACCTTTTTCGTTCAAGGAAACGAAAGTCGTGAAGGGATCGGAATCCAACTGTTTGATACCCAAGGAGATGCGTTCACGTTCCACATCAACTGCCAACACAATGGCTTCAACTTCTTGACCTTTCTTGAATTCGCGCACGGCGGCTTCGCCGGTTTCGTTCCAAGACAAATCAGACAAGTGAACCAAACCGTCGATACCCGCAGCCAGACCCACGAACACGCCGAAGTCGGTGATGGATTTGATCGGGCCTTTCACGCGGTCGCCGCGCTTGGTGTTTTGCGCAAATTCTTGCCAAGGGTTGGCCTTGCATTGCTTCATGCCCAAAGAAATACGGCGTTTGTCTTCGTCGATTTCCAGAACCATGACTTCCACTTCGTCGCCCAAGGACACGATTTTGGAAGGCGCAATGTTTTTGTTCGTCCAGTCCATTTCGGAAACGTGAACCAGACCTTCGATGCCGGGTTCAAGTTCCACAAACGCGCCGTAGTCGGCGATGTTGGTGATTTTGCCGAACATACGGGTGCTGGCAGGGTAACGGCGATTAACGCCCATCCAAGGATCATCGCCCATTTGTTTGAGACCCAAGGATACGCGGTTTTTGTCGGTATCGAACTTGAGGATTTTGGCGGTAATTTCTTGACCCGCAGCCACCACTTCAGAGGGGTGACGCACACGTCGCCATGCCATATCGGTGATGTGCAACAAACCGTCGATGCCGCCCAAATCGACAAACGCACCGTATTCGGTGATGTTTTTGACCACGCCTTGAACGATAGAACCTTCGCGCAGGGTTTGCATCAATTTGGCACGTTCTTCACCCATCGAAGCCTCTACCACCGCACGGCGGGACAGAACCACGTTGTTGCGTTTACGGTCGAGCTTGATAACCTTGAATTCCATCGTCTTGTTTTCCCAAGGGGACAAGTCTTTGGTAGGACGGGTATCGACCAAGGAACCGGGCAAGAAAGCGCGAATGCCATTGACCAAAACGGTCAAGCCACCTTTGACTTTGCCGCTGGTGGTTCCCATTACAAATTCGCCGGATTCCAAGGATTTTTCCAAGGACATCCAAGATGCCAAACGCTTGGCGGTATCACGGCTTACCAAAGTATCGCCGTAGCCATTTTCCATAGCAACAATCGCCACGGAAACGAATTCGCCTACTTGAACTTCCAATTCGCCTTTGTCGTTTTTGAATTCGGCGATGGGTACATAGGCTTCGGATTTGAGACCTGCATTCACAACCACAAAATTGTGTTCGATACGGGTAACTTCAGCGGTTACAACTTCACCAATACGGGTATCGGACTGTTGTTGTGATTCTTCAAACAGGGCTGCGAAAGATTCTGACATTGTGTTGACTAAGTGTTTACGGTAAAAAACCGAGAGGGGTTAAAGTTGTTGAACCCCACTGCCAAGGCGCTGACGCGCGAAAAGGGCAACGGGGAGCGACTTCACAACAAAATTTACCGATTCTTCAACCGATAAATTGGAGTTGTCTAGCAAGATAGCATCTTCGGCGGGTTTCAAGGGCGCTACAGCGCGGGAAGCATCCCGTGCATCACGCGCTTGCAAATCAGCGCAAAGACTATCGAGTGTAGTGGGAATTCCCTTGGAAATCAACTGCTGATAGCGCCGTTGTGCGCGTTTTTCTGCGGTTGCCGTGAGAAAAATTTTGAGCGGTGCTTGTGGAAAAATCACCGTCCCCATATCACGCCCATCCGCCACCAATCCGGGGAGCTGGCAAAAGCGATGCTGCCAATCCACCAACGCTGCCCGTACTCCGGCAAGGCTGGCGACTTTGGAAGCGTTCATCCCCGCTTCTTCGGTGCGAATGGCTTCTTTTACCGCATCATCCCACTGCGTAGGTAGGCTATTTACCATACGAACGATGGCGGCTTCTCCGCTGGCATCCAACGCGAAACCCGCACGGCTTGCAAACAAGCCCACCATCCGGTACAGCGCTCCCGAATCCAAAACGTGGTAACCCAAACGCTGGGCAACCGCCGCCGCCAATGTGCCTTTACCCGAAGCCGTAGGCCCATCAATGCAGATTATCGGAATGTGATTAGCCGGTAATTGCGCCACACTGAACAAGGTTTCAAAGTAATCGGGGAAGGTTTTGCCAACGCATTTCGGGTCTTCTATGCGCACGGTAACCCTTGCCGGATTGAACGCGGCTAAAGAAAAACACATCGCCACACGGTGATCGTCGTAGGTGTGGATGCTGGCACTGCGCCAATCGGCGGGCGTGGCGGGCGGGGTGATTTGGATGAAATCCGCACCCTCTACCACCGTTGCGCCGAGTTTGCGCAGTTCGGTTGCCATTGCCACGATGCGGTCGGTTTCCTTCACGCGCCAACTTGCAATGTTGCGCAGTGTGGTGGTGCCATCCGCGTACAACGCCATCACGCCCAAGGTCATGGCGGCATCGGGGATGTGGTTGCAATCCAAATCAATGGCTTTGAGGGGGAAACTTCCGCGCGACACCTCTAAATAATTCGCCCCGCTTTTGACGACCGCGCCCATCAGCTCGGCGGCTTCGACAAAACGAATATCACCTTGAATCGAATCCGCACCCACACCCTGAATGCGTATCACATTGGAATCGCCAGAAATACCAATATATCCTACAACGCCCGTAGTTATTGCACCTAATGCTATGAAATAGCTAGCAGAGGACGCATCTGCCTCCACATGAATCGTGTGCGGGGAGCGCAGTTGGCAACCCGCTGGAATCGTGAAACGCTGCCAACCATCGCGCTGCACATCGATCCCAAAGCGGGCGAGGAGTTTCAGTGTGATGTCGATATATGGGCGAGAAATCAGCTCACCCACCACCTCAATCACCATATCCTTATGTTGTTGATGTGCCACCAGTGGCAATGCCATCAACAATGCCGTTAAAAATTGGCTCGAAACATCGCCGCGCACGCGAATCGGTGCATGGATTTGCAGATTCGGTTTACCAATGCGCAAAGGTGGAAAATTTTCATTCGCAAGATAGTCAATGTGGCAACCGAGTTGGCGCAGTGCATCGACCAAATCCCCAATCGGGCGCTCGTGCATTCGTGCGATGCCGCTTAATTCAAAATCACCACCCAGCACCGCCAAGGCTGCGGTTAAGGGACGCATCGCTGTGCCCGCATTGCCCAAAAAGAGTTGGGTTGTGTCGTTGAGTGCGGGTAATTTGGGTAATTTTCCGCTCAAACCGGTAATTTCTACCGAAGACGTGCCGATGCGCTCCACGCCGCAGCCCAGCACGCGCAAGGCATCCAGCATGACACGGGTATCGTCGGAATCGAGTAAATCGTGGATGGTGGTCGTTCCCTCGCACAAGGCGGCAAGGAGCAAAACGCGGTTGGAAATGCTTTTAGAACCGGGGAGCGTGACCGTGCCGGATGCTCCGTGCAATGCGGGGACATCCAAAAATTCGCAGGAAAACATTACAAACTCCAGTTGCTACGCTGCTGGCTGGCGCGGGCGATGAAGCCTTCCAAAATCTCGGAATTGCCATCGGCAATCAAGGTTTCTAACATATGCAGGCTGTATTGAAAGAACTGGGATTGGGCTAATAATTGCTCCCGATTGGCGAGCAAAATATCTTTCCAAACCTTGGGTTCACTGGCGGCGATGCGGGTAAAGTCCCGAAACCCCGGTCCGGCAAGCGACAGGTATTCTTGTCCAAATGGTTGCCCCGAAATCGCATCCATGAGCGCAAACGCCAGTAAATGCGGCAAATGGCTGACCGCAGCAAAAGCAGCATCGTGCTGCGTGGGAGCCATTTTGATGACGTGACAACCCAATGCCGTCCAAAGGTCTTCGGCTTTTTTCAGTTGCACGGGCATGGTTTTTTCCGTGGGGGTCAAAATCACCTTGCAACCGGTATAAAGATTCACATCGGCATTGCCCACACCGGAAACTTCCTTACCCGCAATCGGGTGTGCGGGAACAAAACTGCCAATATGCTCACGCAACGCCCGTTGAGCGGCATCTACCACATCGCGCTTGGTGGAGCCGACATCCATTACCAGTGTTTTATTGTTCACCAAATGGCGAATGGCTTTGAACGCCGCTTCGGATGCGGATACGGGTACGGCAATCAAAATAATGTCAGAACCCGAGGCAGCAGACAATGCAGAAGAGGCTTCGCTATCAATTACGCCCATGTTACGCGCACGATCCGTAGTGCTGGGGGATTTGCTATAGCCCACAACGTGCTTCACTAAACCAGCGCGTTTGAGGGCGAGCGCAAAAGAGCCTCCCATCAAGCCACATCCTATTAAACCGAGCTGTTCAAACATGGGGTGTCCCTGCGTTATGTTGTTTTTAATCAATCTGCCAATGAATCAGTCTGCCAAGGGATAGCTTCCCAGCACTTTGTAAAACGCACACAAACTGCGAAGTTCGGCAAGCGCTTTGGCAACATGGGCTTCAGAAGGATGACCTTGGATGTCGATATAGAAATAATACTCCCACTGCCCTGTGCGAGCGGGTCGGGATTCAAAGCGAGTCATGGATACGCCGTGATTTTTCAACGGAACCAACAAATCATGCACCGCCCCCGGACGGTTTGGAACGGATACAACCAAGCTGGTGCAATCGTTCCCCGAAGCGGGTGGCATCGCCAACGTTGGGGGGAGGCAAATCACCGCAAAACGGGTGCGGTTATGGGCATGATCCTGAATTGCGTGGGCGGTTAAATGCAAACCAAATTGCGCCCCAGCCCGTTCGCTGGCGATACCAGCCCATGCGGGATTGGTGGCGGCTAGCCGCGCACCTTCGGCATTGCTGGAAACCGGACGGCGTTCGGCGTGCGGCAAATGGCGCGACAACCAATCTTGGCACTGTGCCAATGCCAGAGGATGTGCCAACACCACCTCAACGCCTTCCAATGAAGGAGAAAGCCGCAGCAAGTTGTGGCGCACCAGCAGCGTCACTTGTCCCACAATGTGTACCGGAGAATGGAGGAATAAATCCAAGGAACGGGTCACCATGCCTTCCGTGGAGTTTTCGATGCCCACCACCCCATACTGGGCTGTGCCCGCAGCAGTGGCATGAAACACTTCATCAAAATTGGCGCAATATACCAATTCAGCGGCTTGACCAAAAAATTGGTGCGCCGCTTGCTCGCAAAACGTACCTTCTGGTCCGAGGACGGCAACACGTTGTGGTGCTTCCAATGCCAAGCAAGCCGACATAATTTCATGCCAAATATGGGCGATATGCGTATCCTTCAGTGGGCCCGGATTGGCTTGTTGTACCTTGCGAATCACTTGGGCAACCCGGTCGGGTCGGAAAAATGCCGATCCTTCTTGGCGTTTTACCGCACCCACTTGCTCGGCTACTTGCGCACGGCGGCTGAGGAGCTGAAGCAGTTGCTGGTCAATCGCATCAATTTGGACACGCAGATCGGACAGAGGGGGTAGTAGAGTTAGAGTGTTGGCAGGTACTGTCATGGGTTTATGCGACCACATCGGTGTTGTGGATAGCTTCTTCCTCGGCGGGGGGGTTGGTCTCTGGATGGGAATCCGGGTTGGCATCATTTTCCACGATACGCTGCAAACCGCTGAGTTGAGAGCCTTCATCCAAGTTAATAAGTGTTACACCTTGTGTAGCGCGTCCCATTTCTCGGATTTCGCTTACACGGGTACGCACCAGCACGCCCTTGTCGGTAATCAGCATGATTTCATCGGTGGGGTGTACCAGCGTGGCAGCTACTACTTTGCCATTGCGTCCGCTTTGCTGAATCGCAATCATGCCTTTTGTGCCGCGTCCGTGGCGGGTGTATTCGGTGATGTTGGTGCGTTTGCCGTAGCCGTTTTGGGTGGCGGTGAGGACGCTTTGTTGTTCGTTTTCCGCCACCAACATGGCGATAACGCTTTGGGTGTCTTCCAACTTCATACCCCGTACACCATGCGCTTGGCGACCCATAGGGCGGACATCGTTTTCATCAAAACGCACGGCTTTTCCGCCATCGCTAAACAGCATCACATCGTGCGAACCATCGGTTAAAGCTGCACCAATCAAATAATCGCCTTCATCCAAACCGACGGCGATGATGCCGCCTTTGCGGGGATTGTTGAATTCATCCAACGGCGTTTTCTTGACCGTACCCATGCTGGTTGCCATGAATACGTATTGATCGGCAGGGAAGCTGCGTTTTTCACCCGTCAATGGCAAAACGACGGTGATTTTTTCGCCTTCTTGCAGCGGGAACATATTCACAATCGGGCGACCGCGTGAACCGCGTGAACCTTGCGGCACTTCCCATACTTTGAGCCAATATAAGCGTCCGCGATTGGAGAAACACAAAATGTAATCGTGCGTATTGGCGATGAAAAGCTGATCGACCCAATCATCTTCTTTGGTCGCGGTGGCTTGCTTGCCGCGTCCACCGCGTTTTTGGGCACGGTATTCGCTGAGGGGCTGGCTCTTGATGTAACCGCTGTGGCTTAACGTCACCACCATATCGGTGGGTGTAATCAAATCTTCGGTCGATAAATCGTAAGAACTGTGTTCTACCAAACTGCGGCGTGCGCCGATTTTGGTTTGACCAAATTCTTGCTTAATCGCACCCAATTCATCCGAAATGATGGTCGATACGCGCTCGGGCTTGGCGAGAATATCCAACAAATCGTCGATTTCTGCCATCACATTTTGGTATTCGGCAACGATTTTGTCTTGTTCCAATCCGGTCAAGCGTTGCAGGCGCATTTGCAAAATTTCTTGCGCTTGAATGTCGGAGAGGTGGTACAAGCCCGCTGCGGAAGAGAAATCCCTACCCCGAACCAATTCGCTGTTCCAACCGCGTTCCATCATGGCGGCTTTGGCGGTCGGTGGCGTGGGCGATTCGCGCACAATGCGAATGAAATCATCCAAATTCGCTAACGCCACTGCCAAACCTTCCAAGATATGACTGCGTTCGCGTGATTTGCGCAGGTTGAAAACGGTGCGGCGCGTGACCACTTCACGGCGATGTTGCAAGAAGACTTGAATCAAATCCTTCAAATTGCACAGTTTGGGTTGCCCGTTGATGAGTGCCACCATGTTGATGCCAAACGTGTCTTGCAACTGGGTTTGTTTGTACAGGTTGTTGAGGATCACTTCGGGCACTTCGCCGCGCTTCAATTCAATCACCAAACGCATACCGGATTTATCCGATTCATCTTGAATGTGGCTGATACCTTCGATCTTTTTCTCGTGTACCAACTCGGCGATGCGCTCTTGCAGGGTTTTCTTATTGACTTGGTAGGGCAATTCATCGACCACAATAGCTTGCCGCTGACCGCGATCAATATCCTCAAAATGGCAACGCGCACGCATCACGACTCTGCCGCGCCCGGTGCGATAGCCATCACGCACGCCGTTGATGCCGTAAATAATTCCAGCGGTGGGAAAATCCGGTGCGGGGATAATTTCCATCAATTCGTCAATGGAAGCCTCGGGGTTGTGCAGCAAATGCAAACACGCATGAACCACTTCATTCAGGTTGTGTGGAGGGATATTGGTTGCCATACCCACCGCAATACCGCCGGAACCGTTCACGAGTAAATTGGGTAAACGGGTGGGTAATACCAGAGGTTCGCTCTCTTGTCCATCGTAATTGGGGCCGAAATCGACGGTTTCTTTCTCCAAATCCGCCAACAATTCATGGGCGATTTTGGCAAGGCGAATCTCGGTGTAACGCATGGCAGCGGCACTGTCCCCATCGACTGAACCGAAGTTACCTTGACCATCCACCAGCATGTGGCGCAGAGAGAAATCCTGTGCCATACGCACGATGGTGTCGTAAACCGATTGGTCACCGTGGGGGTGGTATTTACCGATCACATCCCCCACAATACGAGCCGACTTTTTGTAAGCACGGTTCCAATCGTTGCTCAACTCGTGCATGGCGAACAATACACGGCGGTGGACGGGTTTTAATCCATCCCGCGCATCGGGTAGGGCGCGCCCCACAATCACACTCATGGCGTAATCGAGATAGCTGCGCCGCATTTCCTCTTCAAGGCTGATAGGAAGGGTTTCTTTGGCGAACTGTGTTATTGTCATAATAGTCTTGTAGGGTGCGGCTGGTGCGGGTGCTATTGGGCAGGCGTTGATTCTACGACCCGTTATACCCCGTCAGTTGTCGTATGGGGGCAACATTTGGAGCGAATGTTGTGTACAGTTTGCTTTGATGTATGCTTAAATGCCATTGATTTTCCCATTGATATGGCACAATCCCCTGACGACTCCACACTTTTTACCCTACTAAGGAATACCATGAAAAAATTGAATCAAGTAGCGATCGCAATTGCAGCCACCATGCTCGCAACTGTTGCAGGTGCCCAAGAGGTTCACAACTGGAAAAATGCTTCGGCTGAACCCGTGAAAAATTCGGCAGGTGAGTGCTGGCGTGATGCTAGCTGGACTCCAGCTTCTGCGGCTACCGGATGCGATGGTGCGATTGTTCCTGAAGTTAAAAAACCTGAGCCAGTTAAACCAGCGCCTCCCGTAGTGACACCAGAACCAGCAAAACCTGCTCCTGTGGTTGCTCCTGCTAAAGTGGAACCCGCTCCTGTAATCGCTCAAGTGAATTACGGTTCTGACGCTTCGTTTGACTTCAATAAAGCTACGTTGAAACCTGCTGGTAAAGCGAAATTGGATGAACTCTTGGCGAAAATCAAAGACGCTAAAGTTGAGTCTATCCTTGCAATCGGTCACACCGATAGCATTGGCTCTGATAAAGCGAACCAAAAATTGTCCACAAAACGTGCTGAAGCCGTTAAAGCCTATTTGTTGTCGAAAGACAAAGCATTGAAAGTTACGGCTGAAGGCAAGGGCGAAAAAGAACCTATTGCTGACAACAAAACCAAAGCGGGTCAAGCTAAAAACCGCCGCGTTGAAGTAGTTGTTCGCGGTACACGTACTACAGCGCCTGCTGCTAAAAAATAAGCATCCCACATCATGGAACAAAAAAACCCGCTCTGGCGGGTTTTTTTATGGGCACTTTTTTCTTACAGCTTTTAATAATCCGTATAACCTTTGGCATCGGGTGTGTAGAACGTGCTGAAATCCGGTGCAGTTAAGGGGCTGTTGAATCGAAGGCTTAAAACCGACCTGCATGGAAATCTTCCAGTGCTTGGCGTATTTGCTGCTGGGTGTTCATGACGAATGGGCCGTATTGAACAATGGGTTCGTTCAGCGGTTTGCCCGCTACCAAAATCAGGTGCGTGCCTTCTTTGGCGGTGGTGCTGGCGGTCACGGTGACGCTATCGGCAAATGGGGTGGCGTTGCTGAGAATCCCCATGCGTTGCGATGCCACTTCCACGCCTTCCACATTGACCGCACCGCGATAGACGTAGATAAAAGCATTGTGTCCCTCTGGCACTGCGGTAGAAAATGTGCTGCCCGCTGGCAGGTGAATATCCAAATACAGCGGCTCGGTTACAGCACGGGTGACTGCACCCAGTACACCATTGCTGCTTCCCGCAATCACATGGACTTTGGTGTTATCAGGGGTCACGTAAGTGGGAATTTCAGCGTTAGCAAAATCCCGATACCACGGTTCTGCCATTTTGTTTTGCGCCGGTAGATTCAGCCAGAGTTGGAAACCTTCCATCATCCCATCTTCTTGTTCGGGGATTTCAGAGTGAATCACGCCGCGCCCCGCCGTCATCCATTGCACACCGCCGCTTTCGAGTAAACCTTCGTGCCCCGCGCTGTCACGATGCCGCATCCGCCCCGCCAGCATATAGGTGATGGTTTCAAAACCTCGGTGCGGATGGTTGGGAAAACCCGCAATGTAATCTTCCGGCTTATCGCTACCAAAGGCATCGAGCATCAAAAACGGGTCAAGGCGTTTTTGCAGTGCTTGCCCTGTCAAGATGCGAGTGAGCTTGACACCCGCCCCATCCGAAGTAGGAACGCCTTGTACCAAATGCTCAATCGCACGCGCTTGGTGAAAAGAGGGTTGAGAGGATTGATACGGTTGATAGGTGGTATTGGTCATAGAGCCGTATCGTATCTATCTCGAAAAAAGGGATAAAGCCCGTTAAACGGAATGGACTATTCCAAAAATGGAAGCAATTTTTTGGAGCACCTCGATCAGTTTTGTAAATAAGAATAGTTATCATTTATAATAATAGACATAGGATGCTACCTATCGTTTTATCGCTTGTACGTACCGTTTGTAAAGGAATGATTTCATGTGGGCAATCAAAAAAATCGTGAAAAAAATGGCGTTGTGCTCGGTTATTGGCGCATCGTTGGGCGTGGCAACGGCGTATGCAGCGCCGGAAGTGGTGGTGTATTCCGCCCGCAATGAACAACTGATTAAACCCTTGTTTGATGCCTACACCA
>JBDKGR010000056.1:0-15897 GCA_039798085.1 Pseudomonadota bacterium | reverse complement strand
CCGCTCAAATCATGGCGTGGTTTACCAGCGGCAACAGCACCCAGATAGCGCGTAGAGCGTGTATGGAATGCGAGGGCATTTTTCAGCATTTCTTTTTCAAAAACCTCTGGGTGCGCTTCCAGCAAATCTTGAAAAATACCGCGCTTGAGAGGCACAAAGACTGCACCAAAAAGAGGGGGGTATAGTTCTGCCAATTTTTCGAGTACAGGAAACACATCGGGCTTGGCAGGGCGCTTGGGTGTTTCAATAGCTGCTTCGATAAGAATTTTGCTAGGGGTTTCGCTGGGGGTGATAGAGGTATCTGTCATGGAACAATATAGGAATCGAAAGAAAACACTATGGTAACAATGAAAAACACTTCCAACACTTTCAAGGCTTTGAATACTTTTCAATGGGACGATGCGCTCCAGCTTGAACAGCAATTAACCCCTGAAGAACGCCAAGTGCGTGATGCTGCCGCTAGCTATTGCCAAAATCGGCTCGCGCCCCGTGTATTGGACGCTTTTCGCCATGAAAAAACGGATACCGCCATTTTTCGTGAGATGGGCGCATTGGGATTATTGGGCGCAACCATCCCTGAAATCTATGGCGGAGCGGGGTTGAATTACGTCTGCTACGGCTTGGTAGCGCGGGAGGTGGAGCGGGTGGATTCTGGCTTTCGTTCCATGATGAGCGTGCAATCTTCGTTGGTGATGGTTCCGATTTACGAATTTGGCACGGAAGCGCAAAAACAAAAATACCTCCCCAAACTGGCGACGGGGGAATGGATTGGTTGCTTTGGTTTAACCGAACCCAATCACGGCTCCGACCCCGGCAGTATGGTGACCCGTGCCCGCAAAGTGGCGGGTGGTTATGCGTTAAGCGGTTCCAAAATGTGGATTACCAATAGCCCGATTGCCGATGTGTTCGTAGTCTGGGCAAAAGATGAAGGGGGAAAAATTCGCGGTTTCGTCCTTGAAAAAGGTTGGAAAGGTTTAAGCGCCCCCACTATTCACGGCAAAGTGGGTTTGCGCACCAGCATTACGGGCGAAATTGTGATGGACGAAGTTTTCTGCCCCGAAGAAAACGCTTTTCCTGATGTACGCGGCTTAAAAGGCCCATTCACTTGTCTCAACAGTGCCCGCTACGGCATTGCGTGGGGCGCATTGGGTGCGGCAGAAGATTGCTACACCCGCGCCCGCCAGTACACACTGGATCGCCTTCAATACGGCAGACCCTTGGCGGCGAATCAGTTGGTGCAAAAAAAGCTGGCGGATATGGTGACGGAAATCAGCATCGGTTTACAAGCCAGTCTGCAAGTGGGGCGCTTAAAAGATAGTGGGAAGGCGGCGGTGGAAATGACCTCCATCATCAAACGCAATTCCTGCGGCAAAGCCCTAGACATTGCCCGCCTTGCCCGCGACATGATGGGCGGCAACGGTATCAGCGACGAATTCGGGGTAGCCCGCCATTTGGTGAACTTGGAAGTCGTCAATACCTACGAAGGCACGCACGATATTCACGCCTTGATTTTGGGTAGAGCCATTACGGGGATTGCAGCGTTTTGACCATTTTTTTCGCCTCCAAAAAAATCCTTTATAAATCAACAAGTTGAAAACAGGGTTATTTTTTAGGTCAAAACCTCAAAAAGTAGCCATTCGTTTTGCAAATCAATGATTTATCGGGGATAATTTGCAGTGAACTGCCGGATAGGCAGCTTAGAAATTTGCCGTCAATAAATCGACTTGCAAGCTACTGTGAACTGCCGGATAGGCAGCTTAGAAAGACGAGGTTAAATCGGGCGAAAAGTTAATGCAGTGAACTGCCGGATAGGCAGCTTAGAAATTTTGAGCAATACCACTACGCTTAATCTCCTCGTGAACTGCCGGATAGGCAGCTTAGAAAGCTACGGCACTGTGCATTAGCGTGGAGGCTGGGTGAACTGCCGGATAGGCAGCTTAGAAATCGCTCCTAGAGACATGGGCGACGGTGAATGGGTGAACTGCCGGATAGGCAGCTTAGAAATCTTGGGCAATAGCAGCCGCACCTTCCTTGTCGTGAACTGCCGGATAGGCAGCTTAGAAACATCTTTGCGTGATCGGGGCTAAAATCCCAATGTGAACTGCCGGATAGGCAGCTTAGAAAATGCAAACGCTACATACGCCGCTCTCATCTGTGTGAACTGCCGGATAGGCAGCTTAGAAAAATCAGCTCGGCTGCTTTAGTAAATGCGGCAAGTGAACTGCCGGATAGGCAGCTTAGAAATTGGTCAGATGTGCGGCAAGGTGGCGAAATTTGTGAACTGCCGGATAGGCAGCTTAGAAATCTGCCCGCATTACATCCATGCTGGCTTGAAAGTGAACTGCCGGATAGGCAGCTTAGAAAATCACCACCGCGCACTGCCACTACAACATGGCGTGAACTGCCGGATAGGCAGCTTAGAAAAAATCCAGACGAACGAATTATTAAATAGGGGAGTGAACTGCCGGATAGGCAGCTTAGAAAAATCGGATATACCCGCAGCGTCAGGGCATATTGTGAACTGCCGGATAGGCAGCTTAGAAAGTTAGTTAATTACGAGGCGATTAGATATTGCGCAGAAATGAGTAAGTCTGATTGAACGGAACATCAGTACGCAGTAGCTTGTGCAATCTCGACCCGCTGAAACACCAAATCCCAAACCCCATGCCCTAAACGCAAACCACGCTTTTCAAATTTGGTGAGGGGACGGTACGCGGGTTTGGGGGTATATCCGTTTAACTCGGGGTACTGCACCAGAGCGGGGTTGTGCAGCAACGGCTCGGCGCTTAACACTTCCAAAATCTGCTGGGCGTAGGGTTCCCAATCGGTGGCGCAATGCAGGTATCCGTTGGGTTTCAGGCGTTGCACCAGTTTGGCAACCAGTGGCGATTGAATCAAACGGCGTTTATTGTGTTTGGTTTTGTGCCACGGGTCGGGGAAGAAAATGTGGATTCCATCCAAACTTTGCTCGGGCAACATATTGTCAATCACCTCCACCGCATCGTGGGCACAGATGCGAATGTTGGGGATATTTTCCTCACCAATGCGTTTCAGCAACGCACCGACTCCGGGTTCATGCACCTCGCAGCACAGAAAATTCGTATCGGGCAGAACTTTGGCAATATGCGCGGTGGCATCGCCCATGCCGAATCCAATTTCTAAAACGATTTTAGCTTTTTCGGCTATAGCGCCCGCGCCATCTGCGAAGAGTGCTTCCAAATCCATAGCAGAAAGCATTTCTTTCTGGTACAAAACTAAAAACTGCGGGCCCAATTCGGTAAGGGCTTTGGTTTGTCCCGTGGTTGTGCGTCCGGCGCGTTTGATGTAGCTTTTAATGGTGCGCATGAAGGGCTTGGGCGCTTCAGGGGAAGAAATCAAATTATTCATAGTTTTTTGTGAACGGTCGTGTGTAGGAGTTTACACATAACCAACGGGGGTTGACCTCACCCCGTCAACGCCATAAACAGTTGGGGTAATTTCTCCGGCAACTGTGCAATATGATCCACTACGGTAAATTGTTTGCCAAAAATATCCCGCACATAGTCGTCGGCTTTCGCATCCAAGTTGATGCAGTAACTGTAAATTCCTTGGCTGTCTAATTCTTTGACGGCTTGGCGGGCATCTTGAATTAAATGATGGGCATCCTGCACATCCACATCAGCGGGCTGACCATCGGTTAATACCAATAGCAGCTTTTTATCTGCTTTTTGCTTCACCAAGGTGTGTGCGGCGTGCCGCATCGCCGCCCCCATGCGGGTGGAGTATCCGGCTTTCATTGCGGCAATTCTTGCTTTAACCGTATCATCCCAATGCTCACCGAAACCTTTTAAGTGCAAATAACGCACATCGTGGCGCGTGTTCGAGTGAAATCCGGCTATGGCGAATGGATCGCCCAGTGCTTCAATCGCCCATGCTAATAAAGAAACCGCCTCTTGGCTGACTTCCAATACGGTTTGGCTTGATCCGGTCAATCCGGTCAATCCGGTTGATCCGCGTGCGGGTTCGTTGAGCGATTCGGACAAATCTATCAGCAACGTCACGGCGATGCTGCGCCCGTTATGCTGGTGGCTTATGTTGATGCGCGGGTCGGGCGTGTTGCCGGCTTTGAAATCGGTGAGTGCCCGAATCGCCACATCTAAATCCAAATCCGAACCTTCCTCTTGGTAACGCAGACGCACTTTGTCTTGGGGTTTGAGCCAATCCAAAAGGCGTTTTAAGCGCTTGGCGAGTGCGGCGTGTTTGCTCAAAAGATGGTCGATAAACGCGGCTTGTCCGCTGGGGTGCAGGCATTCGTAGAGGCTGACCCAATCGGGACGGTAGCTTTGGCTGCTGCTGTCCCACTCGGGGTAGTGGCGGGGTGGTAGGGCTTGTAGCTCCTCTTGCACCGAGATCGTGGGTTGATCGAACTGTTCTTCGTCATCGCTGAGTTCGATAAATTTCCATAAATGGCGGTTATCGTCGCGGTAACTGACCTCGGTATCGGTGAAATAAGTGTGGGGGAGTTGGTCGCTTTGCAGCCGCGTTTGTGCCAAAAACGACAGTGCCAAAGCCGCGATTTCTGCGGTAGAGGATTCGCTACCTTCCATTTTTGCGTGGAACAGTTGAACGAAATGGTGGATTTTTGGATTCGTGCTGTAGCCCGTATTCGGAATCAAAATCGCCTGCGAAAAAAGCGCCAACCGATGCCGTAAGCACGAGTGCGTGCTGCTATGACAAGCCCCCTCTTTCACCACCGGATGCAGGGCGGTCAAGATTTTTCGCAGCCCGGGGTAGCGGCGCAAAATCAGCACGTCAATGCGCGAATCTTCAAAATACTCGACCGTGAGGCGTTGCGCGGGACTCAGGTTATCCGCCCATTGGGGGGTGCTCCAACGCTTGTGTCCGGCGATGTGTGCGAGGATGGCACGGTAACGGTCAATACCGGATACACCATTTTTATCGTCATACACATCGGGCAAGCGAATGCCGTCGGCATCCCAATAGGGCGTAATTTTTTTCGATTTTTCTGAATTTTCCGAATTTTCCGAATTTTCCGAATACGGAATAAGGTAATCGGCATCATCCCACAATGCACGCAGAGTCAAATCCAAGAGGCGAATCGAATCCACCAACAACGTGCCGTGGCGTTCGCGTTGCAGCACGGCGCGGCTATCGTTAGACTTCAGGCTAAAGTATTCGCGCTGCTGGTCGGGGTGATTGGGGTAATTGCGGATTCCGTATTCCACCCAGTTGCGCAGCCCGTCAATGGTCAGGAGTTCGAGTAAATGCGGAGCGTGTTCCAAAAAATCCGCCAAACTCGGGCTAGGATACGTTTTGTGGATTCCGTGAATACTGCCGCTGGTGGCTTCCATTTGGCGCAGTACCAAATCGGCGTATTGTTGCAACTGATCTGCCGTGCGAAGTCGCCGCGCTACCGCCGACAACGATTGCAAAAACGGTGCAATCGAACGGCTA
Organism: Pseudomonadota bacterium; assembly: GCA_039798085.1. Classification (GTDB taxonomy): domain Bacteria; phylum Pseudomonadota; class Gammaproteobacteria; order Burkholderiales; family Burkholderiaceae_C; genus Allorhodoferax. The sequence goes on along the minus strand of JBDKGR010000056.1, from coordinate 10,443 downwards.
TTCGGTGATTTATTGATAGCACGCACCGTAAGCAGGACGGGCTCTAGCGCCGATTCACCGATTACGCTGGCAATGCCCCCCCATTCTTGCAAAAAGATAATGACCGGTTCGGCTCCACGCCCCATTTTGTCAAGAAAACGTGCCGCTTCGAGATAGGCTTGAAACCCTTCGGGAGATAGGTGGATGCGTGCTTCATTCAAACAATCATCAAAAATCGCTTGAACGGCGGGAAAACCGCTAAAACATTGCGTCGATTGCATGATCTAACGTCGCGCGAATATCGGCATCATCGGTAATAGGGCGAACGAGTGCCATGCGGCAAGCGCTTACTGGCTCTACATGGTTTGCTATTAAAGTAGCAGCATAGACCAATAAGCGCGTGGAAATTCCCTCATCCAAACCGTGCCCTTTTAGTTTGCGTGCCGTGTTGCCGATTTGCACCAATTTATTCGCAATTTCTGCGCTGATTCCGGTTTCTGCGATAACAATACGCGCTTCCAAAGCCGCACTTGGGTAATCAAAATCGAATCCCACAAAGCGCTGTTTGGTGGATTGTTTCAAATCCTTCATTAGGCTTTGGTAGCCCGGGTTGTAGGAAATAACCAGTTGAAAATCAGGGTGTGCGTTGATGAGTTCACCGCGTTTATCGAGCGGTAATTGGCGGCGATGATCGGTCAGCGGGTGAATCACCACCGTGGTATCTTGCCGCGCTTCCACAATTTCATCCAAATAACAAATCGCACCGATACGCGCGGCGGTGGTGAGCGGCCCATCCAACCAGCGCGTACCATTGGCTTCTAACAAATAGCGTCCTAACAAATCGGATGCGGTCATATCCTCGTTACACGCCACGGTGATCAGTGGCTTGCCGAGTTTCCATGCCATATATTCCACAAAACGCGACTTACCGCAACCGGTAGGCCCTTTCACCATGACGGGCAAACGCGCCGCATAGGCCGCTTCGTAGAGCGCCACTTCATTGGAATGTGCCGAGTAAAACGGCTCTTGGGTGATGCGGTACGCAGCGGTATCGAACATGGTTGATTGACCTACCGTTGAATCGTTGGAGATTATTGGAGATTATTTGTGAACGCCGAGCTTTTCGCGCCAGCCGGGGAAGATGGAATCCGCATCTTTCGGAAAAGATTCAAACGCGCGGGCGAACTCTTTGTGCTCTTTGGCGAACTCAATCGGGTCAGCACCTTGTTTCCAGCATTCATACGATTGGCGGAGGGAAATAGCACCGGCAGCGGGGCTGTCGATATGACCATAAGAACCACCACCAGCGGTGTTGATCACATTGCCATGTCCCAAGTTTTGGAAGAAACCGGGTAAACGCAACGCATTCATGCCACCGGAAATAATGGGGGTCGTGGGCTTCATGCCGTACCATTTTTGGAAATAGACCGGGCCTTGGCACTCATCGCGCTCAATCATGTAAGCGATATTGCGATCATCGCCTTCGCCTTCCATTTTTCCGTAACCCATTGTGCCGACATGGATGCCGGAAGCACCTTGCAAGCGGGACATTTTTGCCAACACAAAAGCGGTATAACCCCGTTTTGCACTAGGCGATGTCACGGCACCATGACCCGCACGGTGGTAGTGCAGGTATTGCGCTGGATACTGGCGGCGAGCTGTGGTGACCATGCCGGGGCCTCCTACATAACCATCCACCAAAAACGCGAGTTTATCGGCATCGGCACCGAAGGTTTCTAAAGCAAAATCGGCACGGGCACACATTTCGTAATGGTCGTCGGCGGTGATGTTCATGGAGAACAACTTGGCTTGCCCCGTTTCATCTTGCGCACGTTTCATCGCATCGTAAACGAGGGGCAATGTTTTCTTGATCGGCGCAAACACTTGGTTGCCTTGGGGTTCATCGTTTTTGATGAAATCACCACCCAACCAAAATTGGTAGGCGGCATCGGCAAATTGTTGGGGACGTAAACCGAGCTTGGGTTTGATAATCGTTCCGGCGATGTAGCCACCATCCTTGATTGGACGACCCAAAATGCGCCAGAGGTTAGAAATATCGGTAGCAGGGCCATCAAACATCTGAACCACACGTTCTGGCACATAGAAGTCGATCATCTTGGCGTGTTTAATATCGCCCATGCCTTGGTTGTTGCCGATTGCCAAGGTCAAGAACGACACCAGCATAAAGCGACCATCGGTTACATTGCGGTCAAACAACTCAATGGGGTATGCGATACGCATATCCTCAGTGGCTTCGTCAATGTGATAAACCAGTGCATCCACGCTGCGGGTGAAATCGTCCGTGGTGGAGACTTCTACATTGGTTCCAGTAGAAGATTCTGCCGCAAAATGCGCAGCCGCTTCCAAATAACCATAGCCTTCTTTGGGAGCCATTTTGTAAGCCACCAAAATATGCTTACCACCTGCCATCAAATCCTCTTCTTTAAGGTCAAGGGCGGCGTAGCGATTCGATTGATCCATAGTAAGTCTCCAAGTGAAAGTAAAAGCGAACGTGAACATGAACGTGAACTTATGGAGCGAACTATAGATAGGCTAATTCATAAATAAAATTCAATTATTTTTTGTATCGTATCAATTTTATTGATTGATTTGGCTGCGGCATTCCAGCCGTACCCGCTGGGCCGGAAAACGAATACCAAAAGTCGAACCCTTACCCGGAGTGCTGCTAATGGAGAGCGTTGCACCATGCCGTTGGGCAACGTGTTTGACGATAGCCAACCCCAAACCCGTGCCACCGGTATCGCGGGATCGGCTTCGATCCACCCGATAAAAGCGCTCGGTCAGGCGGGCGATGTGTTCGGGTGCAATGCCGACACCTTGATCTTTCACCGCAAAAATCACACTACCATCCCCCTGCATTTGCAACTGAACAAAAATACCGCGTCCCGTAGGGGTATAGCGCAAGGCGTTGCTAATGAGATTCGAGAAAGCACTGTGCAATTCGGATAATGCACCCGCCATCTCGCAATGAGGAGGGCGTTCAAACACGATATGGGTGCTTTTGCTACCCAAATGCTGGGCAAGCTGACGGGCTTCTTGTTCGCATTGTGATAACAATACGTCCATAGAAATCCAATCCTCTAAAGGGGGAGGCGCATTGCCCTCTAAACGAGAAAGCGTGAGCAAATCCTCCACCAAGTTTTGCATCCGCTTGGCTTGGTTGCCCATGAGTTCTAGGTAGTTTTGACATTCTTCTTCTTCTAATTGAAGGGTTTGTAGGGTTTCCACAAAGCCTGCAAACACCGTCAGCGGGGTGCGAATTTCGTGCGATACATTCGCCACAAAATCTCGGCGCATGGCATCGGCTTGTTCTAGGGCGGTAATGTCGCGCGATAGCAGCAGCATTCGACCGTTACCGTAAGGATGTAGTTGCAAAGCCAGTTTAACGGGATGCGCTTCGGTGTATTCACGCCCTTGCACCACAATTTCGTGCTGAAAATTGCGGGCGGATAAATACGTCGCAAATAGTGGATCGCGCAGCAGATTGCCAATGTATTGCGATGTATCACGCTGAACATCGAATCCAAAATGGCGGGCTGCGGTTTGATTAAACCATTCCATGCCCGTACCTGCATCCAACAACACAACTCCGTTGGGCGATACCTGTAAGGCGGCTAGAAAATCTTGTAGCCGCTGCTCACTCTCCTGTATTTGCCGATGCTGTGTGCGCAATAAGCGGCGAACGCGGTCGGATATTTCGCCCCACCGTCCATGTAACGCGGGGGGTTCGCCCTCCGCTCCGGTACGCAACCAGTGAAGAAAACGTGCCCTACGCAAGGACTGGGTTACTATCCAAGCTATCAAAAAAATAGCTAGTAACCCTACAAACAACTCAATAAGGAGCATATCAAGGGTACACAGGGTATAAAGGGTATAAAGGGTATAAAGGGGTATGTTAAGAAGGAGGGGGGGTAGCGGTCATACGGTAACCCATGCCACGCACGGTTTCAATCATAGAACCCGCATAACCCAGAGATTCCCGCAGACGTTTGATATGCACATCCACTGTGCGCTCTTCGATGTACACATGGTCACCCCATACTTTGTCCAATAACTGAGAACGGCTGTGAACCCGTTCTGGGTTGCTCATCAAATAATGCAGCAATTTGAATTCGGTGGGGCCGAGTTTCAGGGGGGCTTCGTCGAACACCACGCGGTAGGTATTGGGGTCAAGGCGCAAAGCACCCATCTGCGCTATCGGGTCGTCTTGGTCGGGCGTATGGCGGCGCAGTACCGCACGAATACGCGCCAACAATTCACGGGTAGAAAACGGTTTGGCGATGTAATCATCCGCTCCCGAATCTAATCCCGTCACACGGTCGGACTCGTCACCGCGTGCAGTGAGCATGATGATGGGGATTTCCTTGGTCTTGCTATGACCACGCCAGCGTTTTGCCAACATCAAACCACTTTCCCCCGGAAGCATCCAATCCAGCAAAATAAGTTGGGGCAACTGGGCATCTATTTCACGCTGTGCGCCCTCTCCGTCCAACACGCAAATGGGTCGATAACCGTTGTGGCGCAGATTCACGGCAATCAATTCGGCAATGGCGGGTTCGTCTTCCACAACCAGCACGGTGGGCATTTTTCGCATTTTGGCTCAATTACTGAATCGCTAAATTGTTGAATTACTAAATTATTGAATTATTGAATTATTGAATTACCGATTCGATTTTTTCCATCGAGGTATGGCGAATATCTTCACCCTTGACCACATAAATAATGAGTTCGGCGATATTTTTGGCATGGTCACCCACGCGCTCAATCGCCTTGGCAAGAAATAATAAATCCAAACTGGGTGAAATCATGCGCGGGTCTTCCATCATATAGGTAATGAGTTTGCGCACGAAACCATCGAATTCGGCATCAATCAAATCATCTTCTTTCAAAATAGAAACCGCTGCGGTGACATCCAAACGTGCAAACGCATCCAGTGCTTTGTTCAGAAGATTAGAAGCCAAATCCGCCGCCACCCGCAATTCCAATGAAGGTAAGGAACGTGGAGAACCGCTTTGAATGATGCTGCGCACCATGCGGGCGATTTTTTCCGCCTCATCGCCTGTGCGCTCCAGATTCGCCGTGATTTTGGACATCGCAATCAGCAAGCGCAAATCCCGTGCCGTAGGTTGTCGGCGTGCGATGATGGAAGATAAATCGTGGTCAATTTCCACTTCCATTGCATTCACGCGGGTTTCGTTGGCAGTAACTTCATTCGATTCTTCTACGCTAAAGTGTGCCAAGGCATAAATCGCTTTGCGAATTTGGGATTCCACCAAGCCGCCCAGTTCCATTAACTGCGTGGATAAAGCGCCCATTTCACTGTCAAATTGGGTTGATAAATGTTTTTCTGCCATGATTTTTCCTTATTCCCTGATTGATGAACCGAATTAACCAAAACGTCCGGTAATATAGTCTTCTGTTTCTTGGCGTGCGGGTTTGAAAAACATTTGTTCGGTATCCCCAAATTCGATCAAATTACCCAAATACATATAAGCCGTATGGTCGCTACACCGCGCGGCTTGCTGCATATTGTGGGTGACGATGACTACCGTGTAATCACTTTTCAGTTCCACAATGAGTTCTTCCACTTTAGCGGTAGAAATTGGATCGAGTGCAGAACAAGGTTCATCCAATAATAAAACTTCTGGTTTAATCGCAATACCGCGTGCAATGCACAAACGCTGCTGCTGACCACCGGACAAACTCGAACCGCTTTGGTGCAATTTGTCTTTGACTTCATTCCAAAGGGCGGATTTTCGCAAAGCCCATTCGACGCGCTCTTCCATTTCGGTGCGTCCCAATCTTTCAAATAATTTCACACCAAAGGCGATATTATCAAAAATCGACATAGGGAATGGTGTCGGCTTTTGGAAAACCATGCCTACTTTGGCACGCAATAAGGCGACATCTTCTTTACTGGTGAGTAAATTATTACCATCCAATAATACTTGTCCTTCGGCACGTTGTTCGGGGTATAACTCAAACATTCGATTAAATACGCGCAGCAAAGTAGATTTACCGCACCCCGAAGGCCCAATAAATGCGGTTACGCGATTTTCAGGAATTTCCAAATTGATATTTTTGAGGGCATGAAATTTACCGTAGTAAAAATTCAAATCCTTCACCGCGATTTTGGTTTGGGTGGGAGGTAATGGAGTTGCCAACATAATCAAATTCTCTTTAATGTTCCTTGCGCGTCAAAATCCGCGCCAAGATATTCAAACCCAATACGGTAATGGTGATAATGAACACACCAGCCCATGCCAATTTTTGCCAGTTTTCATAAGGACTCATGGCAAATTTGAAAATGGTGACCGGTAAACTTGCCATCGGTTCACTCAAACTGCTCGTCCAGAATTGGTTGCTGAGTGCCGTAAAGAGCAAAGGAGCCGTTTCCCCTGCGATACGTGCCACCGCAAGCAAAACACCCGTAATCACCCCCGCCCGTGCGGCTTTTAACGTAATCAGCAAAACCACTTTCCACTTGGGCGAACCCAAAGCGTAAGCTGCCTCACGCAGACCCGGTGGAATGAGTTGCAGCATATTTTCCGTAGTCCGAATCACAATCGGAATCACCAACAACGACAAGGCAACAATCCCCGCCCAGCCGGAAAAGGACTTGAATTGCGCTACGACCATCGCATACACAAACAATCCAATAACAATGGAAGGGGCGGACAGCAAAATATCATTCACAAAACGGGTGGTATTTGCCAGCCAACTTTTGGAATCAAACTCGGCCAAATAAATCCCTGCCATAACCCCGATGGGCGTGCCCAAACCCGTGGCAAGCAACACCATGATGAAGGAGCCGTAAATCGCATTCGCCAAACCACCGTCTTCATTGGGTGGCGGGGTCATTTGCGTGAATGTGGCAAGCGTTAAACCCCCCACACCTAAACGGATGGTTTCCCACAAAATCCAAAACAACCAAAAAAGCCCGAATGCCATCGCAAACAAGGCTAAACCCGTCGCTATTTGATCGGTACGTTTGCGTTGGGCAAAACGTGCTGCACGCATCGCGTTCAGTGCCGTGGCTTCGCTCATGATCGCGCTCCTTCGCTCTTCTTCAACTGCATGAGTAGCAGTTTAGAACACGACAAAATCACAAAGGTAATAAAGAACAAGACCAAGCCCAAGTACATCAACGATGCTTGATGCAGCCCTTCCGCTGCTTCGGCAAATTCGTTTGCCAAGGCCGAGGTAATGCTATTCGCTGCCTGAAACAGGCTAATCGAATCCAGTTGGTTAAAGTTCCCAATCACGAAGGTGACCGCCATTGTTTCTCCAATCGCACGCCCCAGCCCCAGCATGATGCCGCCAACGACACCCGTTTTGGTATAGGGTAAAACGACTTTGTAAACCACTTCCCATGTTGTAGAACCCAAGCCGTAAGCCGATTCTTTCAACAGGGGGGGAGTCACCTCAAACACATCGCGCATCACCGCTGCGATAAAAGGAATAATCATGATGGCGAGAATCACACCCGCTGCCAAAATCCCAATTCCAACCGGAGGGCCCGATACCAAAGCACCTAAATACGGTACGCCGCTCAAAAGTTGTTGCGCTGGTTGTTGAACGTATTCCGCCAACACCGGGCCAAACACCAGCAAACCCCACATTCCATAAACGATAGAAGGCACTGCCGCCAACAATTCAATCGCCACACCCAAAGGACGTTTCAACCAAGCGGGGGACAATTCTGTGAGAAACAAGGCAATGCCAAAACTGATAGGAACCGCAATCAGCAAAGCAATGAAAGAGGTGACCAGCGTGCCATAAATCATGACCAGCCCGCCAAACTCTTCCTTCACGGGGTCCCATGATGTACTCACCAAAAATCCCAACCCGTATTTTTGGATGGCAGGCCAGGCACTGATGGTGAGCGATACAAGAATCGCAAACAACATACCCAGCGTTAGAAGGACTGCCGCGCGAGCAGCCCATGCAAAGATACGATCAGCCATTGTTATTTGGTCGTTGTAACGGGAATGGCTTTACCCGATGCGTCTTTAATTTCGCCCCATGCTTTTTCAATCGCGGCAACCACGGGCTTGGGCATAGGAACGTAATCCAAATCGGATGCGGTTTTTTCGCCGTTTTTGTACGCCCAGCTAAAAAATTTCAGCACTTCAGCGGCACTGGCGGGTTTATCTTGCTTAACGTGCATCAAAATAAAGGTAGCACCCGAGATAGGCCACGCTTCTTTTCCGGGCTGATTGGTCAAAATCTGGTAGAAGGATTTGCTCCAATCCGCACCCGCAGCAGCGGCTTTGAACGTGTCATCATCCGGCTTCACAAAATTACCAGCGGCGTTTTGCACCACGGCGTAATTCATTTTGTTTTGCTTCACGTAAGCGTATTCCACATAACCAATGGAATTGGGCAAGCGTCCCACATAAGCGGAAACCCCTTCATTGCCTTTTCCACCAGTGCCAACCGGCCAGTTCACGGCAGTGCCTTCGCCCACTTTGGCTTTCCATTCGGCATTTACCTTGCTCAAATAATTGGTGAAAATAAAACTCGTACCCGAACCATCGGCGCGACGCACGGGGGAGATCAGGGCATCCGGCAAAGCCAGTGTAGGGTTCAATGCTTTGAGAGCGGGGTCGTTCCACTTGGTGATTTTGCCCAAAAAAATATCGCCCAACACGGTGCCCGTCAGCTTGAGTTGTCCGGGTTCAATCCCTTTGATGTTGATAATGGGAACCACGCCGCCCAACACGGTGGGGAACTGCATTTGTCCTTTGTTTTTCAAAACCTCATCGGTTTGGGGCATATCGGATGCACCAAAATCAACCGTTTTGGAATCAATTTGTTTGATACCACCACCCGAACCGATGGATTGATAATTAACTTTTACACCCGTGGCTTTGTGGTAATCCGAAGCCCATTTTGCGTAAATGGGAGCGGGGAAAGTCGCGCCAGCACCTGTTACTTCCTGTGCGTGTGCTACACCCAAACCAGCGACTGCCATCAAAGTGGCTACCAAAGACAATTTCGACAGTTTCATATCTACTCCATTCAGTGTTGAGGAATTCAAGGAATACAAGGAATACAAGGAATGGAGTGAATGTAGAACCTCAGTGTGACAAATTTGTGACAGAAATGTGTGAAAACAGGCGATTCACGGCGCGGATGGGTGGTATGCGCAATGCGCAAGCTGCTGAAATTTTGAATCGCTGGTGTGCATCCGGCAAAGACTGGCAAACCCGTGCGGCGCTTCCTACGTCATTGCTATTCAGCAAAAATAAACCCCGCTGGGGCAGAAGGTAAGTAAGTCGTTACACTGTACAACCTAGCTAGTTTCAAAGGAGCATCCCATGATTACCATGACTTCCATGCAAGCCCAGAATCGCTTTGGGCAATTGCTCGATACCGTACAGCGCGAACCTGTCACCATTACCCGGCATGGGCGCACGGCAGCATTGATGGTGTCGATACAAGATATGCAGGCATTCTGGGCGTGGCAAGCCTCTCAAACTCAAAATAAGCTAACCCCAGCGCGTGCAGCATTTGATGCTTTTTTTGAAAAATCCGATGCAATGCTTACACCAGCAGCTACAAAATTGACCGATAAGGATGTCTTGCGTATGGTGAAAGAAGCCATGTGAATCCATATCTGTACCACGGCGGGCATTTTTACTGGCGCTTACGAAGGGGGTGTTATGTGTGAGTCCTGCTACGCAAGAAGAATTACGAGAGGTTTTGCATCGTCCTAAATTTAATCGCTATACACCCTTGGAAAAACGGATTGAGTTTTTGAACTTGGTGCTGTTCCATTCATCGTTACATGAAGTTAATAGTATCAACGAAGAAGCAGCCACTAATGGGTGCCGAGATATAAAAGATACCAAATTTCTCGCCCTCTCCTTGCAATGCCAAGCCACGGTTTTGGTTTCCAGCGATGCCGATTTACTCGTTTTGAATCCATGGAATGGGATTCTTATCCTTAGCCCTGCGGATTTTTTGCTTCGATTTGAATAACCGATTGCAAAAACCTTCGGCTGCCGCCGCTTCCCACAAAAATACAAAGAAATTGCCATTTACCAAAATTTCTGATACAGAATTGAAAAAAGCGCAAAACGCTGGAAAAATAATAGGAGTGAATTGCAATGCGTAAAACAAAATCGGCTATTTTGGAAGCAGTTCACGAAACTGCACAAGGGCTGCACCAAGCAGGTATTATGAATAAAACCACTTTGCGCGAGTTTGACCATTTGTGTTTACCCCCGATAGCCCCATTGGAATCCGAACAAATTCGCCAAATTCGAGAAGCAACCCACGTCAGCCAAGCGGTGTTTGCACGATGGTTGAATATCAGCGTATCGACTATTCAAAAATGGGAAGTAGGACAGAAAAAACCCACCGGAACGGCACTTAAATTACTGCATTTGGTTGAAAAACGTGGGTTAGAGGTATTGGCGTAGCTTCTGAATTCGC
>JBDKGR010000055.1:0-16002 GCA_039798085.1 Pseudomonadota bacterium | reverse complement strand
ATAATGTGTTGGTTTTATTAGATAACCATGTTTCCAACGAAATATCATTCAAATACAGAGCTGCCGAACGGATAAAGGCACTGCAAATAGCAGAAATACCTTTATCTACATCCCCGCGAGCGGCTTGCGCGGCTTCGATATTGACATACAACGCACGGTATTTTTCCTCTGCATTCAGATGGTGCATCAACGCCAATAAACACGTTGTTTTACCCGTTTGGCGTGGCGCGTGCAGCACAAAGTAGCGTTCGGCATCAATGAGGTCGGTGATACCTTGCACGTCAATACGCTGCAACGGGTCAATCATGAAATGTTTGCCCGCTACGCTGGGACCTGCGTTGTTGAATTTCTTTGCCATACACAGATGATAGTGGATAGTAGTTTTGCCACTCTACCAATCTAGCAATCTAGCAATCTACATAACAAGGTATATCATCCGCCCTATGCTGGAACAACGAATTCAAAACCATTTTATTGAGAGTGCGGACTTGAAATACCATGCCGCACAAGTATTAGCAACCCCTATCGCCGCTGCGACCCAAGCGCTTTTGACTTGCGTCACCAGTGCGGGTAAGGTGTTGGCGTGTGGCAATGGCGGATCGGCTGCGGATGCGCAGCATTTTTCTGCCGAGTTCGTGGGGCGCTTTGAACGCGAACGTCCCGAGCTGTGTGCCATTGCCCTCACCACCGATAGCTCTATTCTCACAGCGGTGGGAAATGATTATGGGTTTGATCACATTTTTTCACGCCAAGTGCGGGCGTTGGGTGCGCCGGGAGATGTGCTGATTGCCATCTCCACCAGCGGAAATTCTGCCAACGTATTGGCAGCGATTGAAGCCGCCCATCAACGCGAAATGGTCGTTATTGGTCTCAGCGGGCGGGGCGGTGGCAAAATGAACCAAACATTGAAGGATACCGATGTCCATATCTGCGTTCCACATGAACGCACGGCACGGATTCAAGAAGTGCATTTGCTGGTTCTACATTGCCTGTGCGATGTGGTGGATGCCCAGTTGCTGGGCGAACAGGAGGTAACGACATGACTATTTCAAAACATATAGAACGTATAGAACGTGCAGTAAGTTCTATAGGTTTGCTTGCCTTGCTGATTGGTAGCCAGATGATGACCGGTTGCGTACCTTTGGTGATTGGTGGTGCGGCGGCTGGAGGTGTGGCAGTGGTCGCTTCCGACCGTCGTACCAGCCGCGCCATCATGGACGATGAGGTTATTGACTTTCAAGTCGGTCGCATTATCAATAATGCGCTGGGGGACAATGTCCATGTCAATATCAACAGTTACAACCGCAAGGTGCTGCTGACGGGCGAAGTGCCCACGCTACAGGATTTGGACACCGCCCAAAAATTGGCATTGGGTGTGGAAGATGTGAAAAGCGTGGTCAATGAACTGGGAATAATGAGCGTAAGCAGCTTTTCTCAGCGTTCCACCGATGCAATGACGACGACACGGGTCAAAAGTGGGTTATTGAGTACGCGCGACCTTTCTTCCAATGCCTTCAAAGTGATTACCGAGCGCGGTGTGGTCTTTCTGATGGGACGTGTTACCGCACAGGAAGCCCTACTCGCCACCGAGATTGCCGCCACCACCTCGGGAGTTCTCAAAGTGGTGCGTGTACTGGACATTGTCACCCCCGAAGAATTGGCGCGGACGCGTTAATTCATCCCTTACGTCAGGCGCTTGATGAGGCTGGAGGTATCGAACCGTCCACCGCCCATTGCTTGCACATCGGCATAAAACCGATCAACCAACGCCGTTACGGGCAGATTGGCGAGTGCGCCATTCCGTTGGGCTTCATCCAACACCAAACCAAGGTCTTTGCGCATCCAATCCACGGCGAAACCAAAATCGAATTGATTCGCCACCATCGTTTTGCCCCGATTGTCCATTTGCCAGCTTTGCGCCGCGCCTTTGCCGATTACGTCCAGCACCAAATTCATATCCAAATCGGCTTTTTTTCCGAAGGCAATCGCCTCGCTCAAACCTTGCAACAATCCGGCGATGCAGATTTGATTCACCATCTTGGTAAGCTGCCCCGCACCGCTTTCGCCCATGTGCGTTACGGCACGCGAAAACGCCATTGCCACGGGGCGGATGGCTTCAAACGCGCTTGCATCGCCGCCGCACATCACCGTTAAAGTGCCGTTTTGCGCACCCACTTGCCCACCGGATACGGGCGCATCGACAAAGTAAAGCCCTTTTTCTTGGGCTGCGGCAGCGAGTTCTTGCGCAAGACTCGCCGAAGTGGTGGTGTGATCAACAAAAATTGCGCCCGCCTTCATGCCCAGAAACGCATCATGGGCGACGCTGCGCACATCGTTATCGTTACCCACGCAGCAGAAAACAATGTCGGCATCGTGCGCCGCTTTGCAAGGAGAATCGGCAAATTGCCCGCTAACACCCGTGTATTCTGTACACCAAGCTATGGATTTGGTAGCAGTTCGGTTATAAACCGTCACCGAATGCCCCGCTTTGGCAAGATGTCCCGCCATCGGGTAGCCCATCGTACCGAGACCTAAAAAAGTGATTTTCATCAGGATATATAACGACTTAGTTAAATGGTTGATGGACAGGGAATAAATATCCCTTGCTTTTAACCTGTATCAAAAGCCCTCAAATTCAGAACGGGTTTTGTACATTGGCGGGGACAATGCTGGCTTGGTACAATTCCTAGGTTTTTTGCTCTAAATTCGCTCTAAATTACACCAACATGGCATTGATTGTTCATAAATACGGCGGCACGTCAATGGGTTCCACGGAACGCATCAAGAACGTAGCCAAGCGCGTGGCTAAATGGGCACGCGCAGGTCACCAAATGGTGGTGGTTCCATCGGCTATGAGTGGCGAAACCAATCGCCTCTTAGCGTTAGCGAAGGACTTAGCGCCTTCTAGCACCCTGCAAACCGCAGCCTACGGACGCGAACTAGATATGCTCGCTGCAACGGGCGAACAAGCATCCTCGGCACTGCTTGCTATCGCTTTGCAAGCGGAAGGACTAGCATCCGTCAGCTATGCTGGCTGGCAAGTGCCAATTCGCACCAATAACGCCTACACCAAAGCACGCATCGAATCCATCGAAGATTCCAAAGTACGTGCCGATTTGGCAGCGGGTAAAGTCGTTATCGTTACGGGCTTTCAAGGCGCGGATGAAAACGGCAATATCACGACGCTGGGACGTGGCGGTTCGGATACGTCCGCCGTCGCCGTTGCTGCTGCGATGAAAGCCGCTGAATGCTTAATCTATACCGATGTCGATGGCGTTTACACCACCGACCCCCGCGTGGTTCCCGAAGCACGCCGCTTGCACACCGTGAGCTTTGAAGAGATGCTGGAAATGGCATCGATGGGTTCCAAAGTGTTGCAAATTCGCTCGGTCGAATTTGCAGGCAAATACAAAGTACCGCTGCGCGTTTTGAGCAGCTTTACCAGTTGGGATATTGATATTAACGAGGAAGCCAAATCCGGCACTCTGATTACTTTTGAGGAAGACGAAAACATGGAACAAGCCATCGTTTCGGGTATTGCGTTTAACCGCGATGAAGCCAAAATTTCGGTACTCGGCGTGCCCGACAAACCGGGTATTGCCTACCAAATTCTGGGCGCGGTCGCCAATGCCAATATCGAAGTGGATGTCATCATCCAAAACTTGAGCAAAGACGGCAAAACCGATTTCAGCTTCACCGTTCACCGCAATGATTACGCCAAAGCCATTGAATTGCTGAAAACCAGCGTATTGCCCAGCCTCGGTTCGCCCGAAGTGACCGGTGATTCTCGCATTTGCAAAGTGTCCATCGTCGGTATCGGAATGCGCAGCCATGTCGGAATCGCAAGCAAAATGTTCGGCGTTTTGAGCGAAGAAGGCATCAACATTCAGATGATTTCGACTTCTGAAATCAAAACTTCGGTCGTGATTGACGAAAAATACATGGAATTGGCGGTACGCGCCCTGCACCGTGCTTTTGATTTGGATGAAAACGTGCGATAATAACCCTCGTTTGGAATCGTGACCGAGTGGCCGAAGGTGCTCCCCTGCTAAGGGAGTATGGGGTGTAGAGCCTCATCGAGAGTTCGAATCTCTCCGATTCCGCCAAACATAAACCCCCAATCTGGTAACGGATTGGGGGTTTTCTTTTGGATCAACTTGGGAGATTACGTATGATCGTTTATTGCCTATGCGCAGATTGGTGTCGTACTTGTGATGCGTACCGGGAAACGTTTGATGCGTTGGCGCAGGAATGGGCGGGTCTGGCACGCTGGGTGTGGGTAGACATCGAAGAAAATGCCGATGCAATGGGCGATGTGGATGTCGAAAATTTTCCGACTCTGCTTATCGCCAATACCTTCACCCATACCCTCGTTGATACCCCACAGGTTTATTTCTTCGGTGCGGTTTCGCCCCATGCAGGTGTGGCTTCGCGGTTATTAGAGCAGATGGTGAAAGGACAAAATCCCCCTCTTTCACAGCCTCAATGGACAGCATTGTGCGAACGCTTGATGCAATCAAACAATCTTTCAGGGCTTCTCGGTTGAACGCCAGCGTTGTTCGACAAAATCGCCATTTGCTTTAGTGAGGCGAATGCGCACGGGTAAATAACCCGATTCAGGCGCAAACCATATATCTGCTTTCACATCGTACTGGGCATTGGTATCGCGCCAGATGTGGCGAGCAAGGATTTTGCCACCGGGTAAATCGATGTTTTCCATAGCGCCTACGGTAAAAACCCAGTTTTCCACCGAGCGCGATCCAGCCGCCTGAAAATCCAATGTATTGCCTGCTTTAATGCGTTCGGGATTGCCCGCCAATAAACCAGCAATCTGCATAAAAACGCTGAGTTGGTCTTGCGATCCTTCCAACAAAGGAGCATCGGGGGTATTGGCACTGAAGCTGATTTTTCCTTTTTCCCGTTCAAAGTGGGCGGCTACTTCGGTGCGTGTTTTATCGCCAAAGCGTTTAGGTTCTAAGCCTTGGCTGCCAATTTTTCCGATACTCGATTGCTCCCGTAGGGTGATTTTGAAATAGCTAAATCCCAATCGAACACTGTAGTTAGTACCATCGTGTATCCAACGTAATTCCCCCGAACCTGTGCGTTGCGCACCCTCCACATTGCTATCTACTTCGTAATCGAGCACAGCAGGTGGCGGAAAGCGGTATTGCCAAATAACAGGAGCTGCCATCGCCGACGCAGTAGGGGGTGATGCGACTTTTTCGATACTATCCGCTGTGGTTTCTTGGGGTTCTGGAGATTCTTGGGATATTTTTTCCTCCCCAACCTGTGGAGGGGCAGGGGGGGGAGGTGGGTGGGTGGAAAGCTGCTCTGATTTGGTATCTAGTTTGGTATCTAGTTTGGTATCTGGTTTGGTAGAAGGTGGTGCGGATTTCGATACCGGTTCTGGTTTCGGTTTCGATTCTGGCTCTGGCTCTGGTTCTGGTTCTGCTATGCGTGTAGTAAATGACCATGCTTCCAACGCAACGGCGCTGCTATCTTGTGGTGCGGTGGCTTCATGCCGCATCAATGGTACGGATTGCAGCAAAAGCCCATGTACCAATAACACCAATACGGTGATCATCCAGAAGGATGATGAAGATGAAGGCGAAAATGAAAACGATAGCGTGAATCGTGATTTAAGCATGGCTTAACTGTGCAACCTGCAATACCTGTAATGCAAATGTTTTGATGCCCCGCAGCAGCATTTCAATGGCAACGGATACCAGTATGAGACCCATCAAGCGCTCCATTGCTGTGACGACGCGTGTACCCACGATGCGCAAGATGCGCTCTGCTGAAATCAAAGTCACCGCACTAATTAACATGGTGACGGACAATGCTCCAATCCATTCCATACGTTGTTCGGGTTGTTGCGACACCAATAGCAGCACCGTAGCCAATGCCGATGGCCCCGCAAGAGCGGGTACAGCAAGTGGCACAATCAATGGTTCACTTGGAGGAACATCGTCCACGACGCTGCTAATCGGGGGGGAAACCATGCGCAAAGCGATTAAAAACAAAATCACCCCGCCCCCAATTTGCAATGCCAGTTCACTCAAATTCATGGCACGCAAAAACGCCGCACCACCCAGCATAAAAGCGAGTAACAGACAAAAGGCAATCAAAATTTCACGCAATATCACCCTCACCCGCCGATGCACGGGAACAGGTTTGAGAGCATTGGCAAAAACCGGGATATTACCAATCGGGTCTGTAATAAGTAGTAACAAAATAGTGGCGGATAAGAAGGTATAGTGTGACATTTCTCACTTTATTTACAATCAATGCGTCTATTATCAAAAATAAAAAGCGTCCGCACCGTCAACAGCGGCTCAATCATCTGAAGAAATCTGAAGAAAGATATTCCCATGAGAATCCTAGCTTCCCAACTCTCTACGTTACTCGCTGCCCTGATGCTTGCCGGTTGTTGGGGAGACAATTCGGCATCCCAATCGCCTGAAATCAAGAATGCGTGGATTCGTTCTACCGTTCCGGGGCAAAAGGTGACTGGCGCTTTTATGACCATTATCGCCCCTGAAAACCTGCATTTGGTTGGTGTATCCACCAACGCCGCCAACGTAACCGAGTTGCGTGGAATCAAGATGGATGGTGATGTCATGAAATTGCACACCATTAAAGAAGGGGTCGCACTGCCAGCAGGGAAACCCGTAGAATTGAAGCCCGGTAGCTACCACGTTATGCTAGCGGGGCTGAAACAAACTATGCCCAAGGATACGACCGTGACAATGACGCTGCGTTTCCGCAACGCAAAAGGTGTGGAAAGCCAAACCGAGGTGGAGATGCCCGTAACCGCTAGCGCACCCAAGTTGCAACCCCAACCTTCGGGGGCGGTCGATGTGATGTCGGTCTCCTCACCTTATTCCATCAGACGCAAAAATTGATAACGATTGGTATTGACATGACCCAACCCACCAACTTCAGCAAATTTGTTCCCGGTTTTGATTTTTTGCAAAACTTTGCCAAGGGTACTGGTCTTAGCAACTGGGTTGCACCCACCTTGAGCGTGGAGGAACTGGAAAAGCGCATCAGCGAGCTCAAAACCGTCAATTTTTGGTTAGAACAAAACTCCCGCGCGTTGAGTGCCACCATTCAGGCATTGGAAGTCCAAAAAATGACACTCTCCACCCTCAAAGACATGAATGTGAACATTGGGGATATGGCAAAAAATTTGCAAGCTAATTTACACAGCAATTTGCAAAATAATTTGCCAACGCAAGCGACCGAAACCCCAGAATCCACCGAAACCCCTGCGGCTGCGGCTGCGGCTGCGGCGGCAGTAGACCCATTGCAGCTTTGGAACGCATTGGCTGGACAATTTCAGCAGATTGCCAGCACGGCGTTCAAACCCGAGACCGAAGCGCAGCCCAAAGCCACACCCCGCACATCGACACGGAAAAAAGCCGGAAACTAGCGTCTTCAAAATCCGCTATGCTTACCATTTTTTAACTCTGTGGCAAAGTGTTCTTTGCCTTCCTATCTGTGCCAGACCCTTATCCTGCCAATCGAAAAGACCAACGCAGTTGGTTGCGCAAAATTGCGGAATTTCTCCACCCCGGCCCTGATTCAACGACCGAATTGATTCAAACTTTGGTGGAGGCGGAGGAAAATAAACTCATCAATGCCGAATCGCGTGCCATGCTAGAAGGTGTCATTCGCATGGTGGATATGACCGCTGGGGATGCGATGGTTCCAACCGCACGGATGGATATGTTGGATATTCAATCCTCCCACGAAGAGTTACTGCACACCATCATCGACACCGCGCATTCACGTTTTCCGGTATTTGAAAAAGACCGCGAAAACGTCATCGGTATTTTGCTCGCCAAGGATTTGCTGAAGTTGCAACGTGCCCCTGAATTGAACCTCCGCACCTTGCTGCGCCCTCCATTGTTTGTGCCGGAATCCAAAGGGTTGAACGATTTGTTGCGCGATTTTCGGATTAACCGCAACCATTTGGCGGTAGTGATTGACGAATTTGGGCGCGTTGCCGGACTCATCACGATTGAAGATATTTTGGAACAAATCGTTGGTGAAATTGAAGACGAATTCGATATTGATAAAGACCACGGCGATATTTTTGCCCTCACCGACCGCACCTACCGCGTGAATGGTGATACCCCCATTGAACGTGTCAATGCGGCTTTCTCGGTCACGCTCAAGGGCTCTGATCCAGACGATGAATTTGACACCATCGGCGGACTCATCGCCCACGAAATGGGTCATGTACCCCAACGCGGCGAGCATTATTGCTTATGTGGGCTGGATTTCTCGGTACTGCATACCAAGGGCGGGGCGGTGAAGTGGTTCAAAGTCGCGCCAACCAAATAACAATGCTTTAATGCTTTAATGCTTTAATGCTTTAATGCTTTAATGTTTTAATGGTTTTACGATTTACTATACTTTTGATAGCTGCCTACGCCCATGCAGCGGGCGTTTCATGGTCTTTTCATGCCATTTTTCCGTATGCGCAGGGCGTAGGTTGGCTGCAAATTGCGGCGCTGGCGGTGCTGGTGCTGGTGTTGCGCCAATGCCGCAGCGCCAAGCACGCCGCGTTAGCAGGATGGTGGTTCGCGACGGCATGGTTGGCTTCCACTTTTTGGTGGCTTTATATTTCGTTGCACGTTTATGGCGGCTTGGATGCGATTTTGACGGTGTTATCGGTCACCCTTCTTGCCGGATTACTGGCGCTGTATTACGCAGCGGCGTGCGCGGCGTTTTGGCGTTTTTCCTCCGGTTGGACTGGTTGGGCATCGAGTTTTCTTTTTGCCGCCTTGTGGACTGCCGCCGAACTCGCACGCGGAACGTGGCTTACTGGCTTTGGCTGGGGTGCGGTGGGCTATGCGCATATCGACAGTTTTTTGTCGTCCCTCATTCCGTGGATCGGTTCTTACGGCGTGGGCATGGTTGCTGCGTTGCTTGCCGCACTGCTTGCTGGCTTCGTTGCGAATCGCCAAATCATTCCCATCGCGCTTTTGTTGATGGGCGGATTCGGATTCGGTTTACAACAAGTCGGAACATGGGCAACGTGGTCGCAAAGCAGCGGAAAATTGTCGGTGACGCTGCTGCAAGGCAATATCCCGCAGGATGAAAAATTCCAAAAAGGCTCGGGTATTCCCTTGGCATTGGCGTGGTACGCGCAAGAATTAAACGCCAGCCCCAGCGATTTGGTGGTAGCGCCGGAAACCGCCATTCCGCTGCTGCCCGATGAGTTGCCCGAATCGTATTGGAACGCGCTCCAAACCCGTTTTGCGACAGGCAAACAAGCCGCGATGCTCGGGATTCCAATGGGAAATTACGAAAAAGGTTACACCAATTCCATGCTCGGTTTCGCGCCCGAACAGGCTGCGCCGTGGCAATACGATAAGCATCACCTCGTGCCGTTTGGCGAATTTATTCCGCCTGCGTTTAAGTGGTTTATGCGCTTGATGCACATTCCGCTGGGCGACTTTAATCGAGGCGAATTGGGGCAACCTTCTTTTGAATGGAAAAACCAACGCCTTGCCGCGAATATCTGCTACGAAGATTTGTTCGGTGAAGAATTGGGCGTTCGTTTTATCGAAGCCGCCGCATCGCCGACAATTTTTGTGAACATTAGCAATATCGGTTGGTTTGGTGACAGCATCGCCATGCACCAGCATTTGCAAATCAGCCGGATGCGCGCGCTGGAGTTTGAGCGTCCCATGATTCGCGCCACCAACACGGGCATGACGGCAATCATCAACCACCAAGGGCAAGTCACGCACGCGCTCACGCCGCTGACACGCGGGGCATTGATGGGCGTGGTCGAAGGGCGCAACGGTATAACGCCATTCGCGTGGTGGGTATCGCGTTTGGGTTTGTTGCCGCTGTGGGTGCTGCTGATTACTATCGTTTTGATAGCTGCTCGTGCATATCCCATGCGCGCTACACCATGATTTACGGCATTGGAACGGATATTTGCGCGATTCGGCGTATTCAGCAAAGTTTGGAACGTCACGGGGAGCGCTTTGCCGCCAAAATTTTGAGCGAACACGAATACGCCCAATGGAAAGAGCGCAGCGTATCGGACAATCGGGGGGTGCGCTATGTGGCGACGCGCTTTTCGGCGAAAGAGGCATTCAGCAAAGCCATCGGGCTAGGGATGCAATTGCCCATGACGTGGCAACATTGTGAAATCAACAATCTACCAAGCGGCGCGCCCACCATCGTGCTACACGGCGCATTGAAACAATGGTTTGAAGCGAAAAAGCTACGCGCCCACATCACCCTCAGCGACGAAACCGACTACGCAGCCAGTTTTTGCGTGGTGGAATGCGAATAAATACGAATAATATAAATAAATAGAAAGCAAGAAAAATATGGCAATTCAATGGTTTCCGGGGCATATGCACCTTACGCGCAAGGCGATTGAGGAACGTATCCAAAATATCGATGTCGTCATCGAATTATTAGATGCCCGTTTACCCGCCTCCAGCGCCAACCCCATGCTGGCGGAGCTGACGAAGGGAAAGCCTTCTTTAAAAGTTCTCAACAAGCAAGATTTAGCCGACCCCGAACGCACCGCCGTGTGGCTTGCGCATTACAACGCCCAACCGCAAACCCAAGCAATCGGTTTGGATTCGAGCATCACGGCGGCGGCAAAAGTCATTACCAACGCCTGCTTTGCGCTTGCCCCCACGCGCGGAACCAGCATGACGAAGCCGATGCGGGTGCTGATTTGTGGCATTCCTAACGTGGGGAAATCGACGCTGATTAACACGCTCAAAGGCAAACGCTCTGCACCGACGGGCGATGAGGCGGGCGTAACCAAGCGCGAGCAGCGCATCGTATTAGCCGATGGTTTTTATGTGTTCGATACCCCCGGTGTCTTGTGGCCGCGCATTATTGTGGCGAAAAGCGGGTACAACCTCGCTGCCAGTGGTGCGGTGGGGCGCAATGCGTTTGATGAGCAAGAGGTGGCGTTGGAGTTGCTCGATTATTTGCGTCAACACTACGCGCCGCAGTTGGAAGCGCGTTACAAACTCACCGGTGTAGCCACTTTGACCGATGAAGAATTATTAGATGCCATCGGCAAAAAGCGCGGCGCGTTGCAAGCGGGTGGAAAAATCAACCCACAAAAAGCGGCAGAATTGGTGATTCACGATTTTCGCAGTGCCAGCATGGGGCGCATCACGCTCGAAACGCCGGAAGAATTTGCAATCTGGTTAGCACATGGCAAAAAAGTGGATGCTGAACGCCAAATCAAAAAAGATGCAATTAATTTGGATCGTGCAATTCGTTTCAAAAAAGTGCCGCGCCCTCTTGCCAATAATTCGCTATGATGTTTGAGATTACCGTACCTTATTTCGTTTTTGGAGCTTGATTCCATGCCCATTCAATTACCAGCATTCCCTCTGAACGGCACGGCTCGCTTGTGCCAGTTGCTTTTACCCTTGGCGCTGTGTGCCGTACCCGTATCCAACCAAGCGGCGGCTTTGAATGATACGGGGATTATGCGTTGCGTAGATGCAACGACTGCTGATCCCACTACTGTGAATACACTCAATGCAGCAGTGACTGCAGCGGATGCAGCAAAAAATACGGCATTTGCGGCATTGATTACTGCGGCAGATAAAGTTAATACGGATGCGTCATTGGCAGCATCGGCAGCGGCGGCGGTCAAAGCTGCTGTAGCTACTGCACTTGCATCAGTAACCACGGCTGTGACTACAACCGTTATTACTCCTCCTGTTGCGCCAGCAACTACACCCGCTGTTCCCACCACTACGACTGCCGCAACATTGGTTAGCACTGCAGATTCTGCTAGTACGCTTGCCAACAACAATGCGAATACGATTGCCAGTTTAACTAAAATAAACCCAACAACTGGAACACCAGCAGCCATACCTTCTACGGTTGTGTTTTCTAATGCCGTTATAGAAGCAAATTTTGCCGCTACAACGGCGATACAAACCGCCAAAGATGCTGCGGCTGAAAATACCAAAAGGATTACTCTCGCCAATATGGATGCGGCCTATGCTAATGTTCTGGCCAATAGCGCAAACATTAACATTGCCAACGGCCTTGCATGTACACCCGTTTCCAATAACCTCAGCGCAGTCGCTACCCAAGTGAATGCTGCGGCAACAAAAGCTACATTGTCTGCGGCGGCAGCAAAATCGGCGGCGGCAACGGCGTTAACTTCGGCAACAACAGCCAAAACTACTGCAGATATTGCTACTAATGG
The DNA here is from genome assembly GCA_039798085.1 of Pseudomonadota bacterium. GTDB lineage: Bacteria > Pseudomonadota > Gammaproteobacteria > Burkholderiales > Burkholderiaceae_C > Allorhodoferax. Next base: position 3,773 of record JBDKGR010000055.1, on the reverse strand, counting down.
TGGCGTTTCGATGACATCACCATCGACATCACAGTCCGTAACACGCGCACAAACACTATTTAATACAGCCAGTAGTGCAGTCTCTGCTGCGAACGCAAATGCCGTAACCATTGCTACCCAAACCTCATCTGGCGCGGCGATTCCTTCGATAATTTATCCAACTGCTATTTCGGATGCCAATGCGTTTCAAGCCGATGCGGTAGAAGCCGTCAAAGCAGCCATTATGGTGAATGCCGAAAAAGCAACTAAAGCGAATACCGATGCTGCTACTACAAATGCGCTTGCTAATACAGCAATTGTGAGCCTTATTAGAAATAAGCCACTCACTATTTCTTGTACAACTACAGGTACACCACCTGTGACTAGCTGTGTCTTGCCGCAGGAGATTGTCGTTGCAAAAGGTGCGATTGAGGCCACTGCCACATCCGCTGCTAATGCAGCAAATGTGACGGATTTTGCCACTGTTGGGTCAGACAGCTTAGCTTTTACTACGGCTAATCTTGCAGCCGATGCAGCTGTGAAAGTTGCATTCGCTGCGAAAACGAATCCAACTGAATACAGTGTTGTTTCAAGCTCCGCAGATACGACAAAGCAATCTGCTGCTGCTGCTGCATTATCAGCAAAAGCAACCACTGCGGCAGCTATTGCGGCCATAGATGCCATTGCAGCCGCCAATGCTGCAGCCCAAGCAGCAACTGATGCCGCAGCAGTCAGTGCAAGTATTGATGCGTATACCAGTGCCCGAACTGCAACAGCTACTTGTACACTTGGTACGTTCCCTTCCGAGGTTTTCGCTGCAAAATCCGCGATTGAAGGTCTTGCATCGGCCATTGCTTCTGCCGCAAGTTCACTCACCACGATTTCAGATGCAAGCGCCTTTAATCTTGCCAATCAAGCAGCTAATACTGTTATGACAGTTTCTGTTGCACAGAAGAAGTTCCCTGTAGAGTACACCCCTGTTTTAACTGTAGTAGATACCACCAAAACAGATACTGCTAAAGTTGCTCTCTCGGCAAAAGCAGCTACCGCCGCGGCGTTAGCATCTGCGGATACCGATAAGGCGGTTACGCTAGCAACTACTGCTGCAAAAGCTGCGACCACAGTTGCAACCAGTATCAGTGCATATAATTTAGCCAAAAAAACCTACGATGATGCCGTTACGGCATATGACAAAGCATCGGCTGCCGCTAATCCAGTGACTGATCCAGCGCTTCTTGCAGCCCAAGCCGTTGCAATCGCTGCTGCCAAAGCCGCAGCCGATGCTGCCAAGTGTCTTGCGGTATCGTCAGATGCTGGTGCTTATCCCCGTCAAGATGGTCGTTATGGGCGGGATGCCGATGTAACCGCCAACATGGTCTCCAAAATTGGGGCTGGACGGGCGGGGTTTGACTTTACACGGATTACCAATGATGGAACATTGGTTACGGCGACCCTGCCTGCACCGCCCGCAGTGCCTCCTGTTGTACCTGATCCACTAGGGCCGGATGTGGTCGGCTCTAATCCGGGCAACTGGGCTTGTACTAAAGATAATGTCACCGGATTGGTCTGGGAGATGAAAACGACTACAGCCCCTCGCAATATGGGCTTAACGTACAGTTGGTATAACAGTAGTGCGACCACTAATGGTGGCGCTATGGGCGTAGCTAACGGAGGAAACTGTAGCATCGGTGGACTCCCTGCATCCACACGTTGTGACACCGAAAAGTATGTAGCAGATGTTAATGCTGCGGGTCTTTGCGGATTTACCGATTGGCGCTTGCCTACTGTGAAAGAGCTGGAAAGTATTGTTGACTTTAGTGGTACGAATACAGCTGCAGTGGATCCTAATTATTTCCCTAATACCAATTTCACCGTCAACACTTGGACTGCCAGCCCACTGGCTAATTATTCCAGCTATGCGTGGGCCGTTAATTTTAAAGAAGGCAACACCGTTATTGCACCACGCGATAGCAAGTATGCGGTGCGGCTGGTACGTGGTGGACAGTAAGTCATTGGCACGGAAGGTACTCCCAAATGAAAACACATAAATTTTCCCTCTCCACCTTGGCATTGCTATGCTTGAGTTGCTATAGCGCAGCACCAGTTCTCGCGGGAACGTGTCAGAGCAATATCGCCCCTGTGAATCCCGATAACGCCTACATTAACAATGGAGACGGTACGGTTACCCATAACGCTACAGGCTTGGTATGGAAACGCTGTTTGGAAGGACAGACTTTGAGCAGTACTGGAACTTGTGCTGGAACCCCTACCCCAATGAATTGGGTTTCTGCCTTGCTCTATTCCAAAAGTGCTAATTTTGCGAACCAGACTGACTGGCGCTTGCCTAACATCAAGGAATTACGCAGCTTGGCTGAAGAATGTCGTACCAGCCCCAGTATCAACGATACGATTTTCCCCAACACCCCATCTACGGGAGTGTGGTCTGGTTCCCCTAAATCAACTTACCCTAGCTATGTGTGGGGTGTGACTTTTGATTCGGGCACATCTTCCAGTGACTTCCCAACCAATGGGCTTTTGGTTCGTTTGGTTCGGGGGGGTAATTCTTTGGCAGCGCTGGGTATTCCCGTGTGTACTGTTGTGGCTAATACCAATAGCGTGGTGAAAGGTAGTGGGGCATTGGTTACCCTAACTGCCAATTGCACACAAGGAACTGTGAAATACCAATGGTCTGATCCAATTTGTGGATTGAGTACATCGAAAACCTGCACCATCACGCCTGATACCACGACAATACCCGTTCCAAGTTCTTATAGCTATACCGTGGCTGGTCTGAATGCCAGCAATCAGCAGGGTGCGTCAGCTACGACAACCATCACTGTTACCACCGCCACCTCCAGCGCGGGAACTTACAACGCGAAAAATGGATTGGTCTGGAAAAGCTGTTTGGAAGGGCAAACATGGGACACAACTACTTCTAGCTGCATTGGCACTCCCACGGTGTATAGCTTTTCCCAAGCCAATACCTTTAATACCAATCCCGTATCTTATGCGAGTCTTACAAACTGGCGTTTGCCCACCATTCGGGAGTTGCTAACCATTGCCGATGACACGTTGATGAGTCCTGCAACTAGTACTACGCTATTCCCCAATACCCCTGCTTATGCCACCGTATGGTCATCCACCTTGGGAGCTAGTGCCAGTGGTTTGGCATGGTATGCTGGATTCAATCGTGGCACAGCGCAGTTGGATGGGTACACCGGAAGCCGCGCGGTACGCTTGGTGAGTGAAGATACATCAGATACATCAACATCACCGTACAAATTACCTCTGTTCAACATGGCTCGCCCCAGTTCCGATTACAAAGATTTGGGCAATGGAACGGTAACCCACATCCCCACCAATTTAATGTGGCAGCGTTGCCTGATTGGACAAACATGGGATGGCACTACTTGTACCGGAACTGCCGGATTATTTACATGGGCGCAGACGCTTCAATTACCCACTAGCAATAATTTTGTCAGTTATACCGACTGGCGTTTACCGACGCAAAAAGAATTATTGAGTTTGGTGGATTACACCGTAGCCAATCCTGCTATCAACAGCACGATATTTCCGAATAATGGGAATTCGATTGTTTGGTCTAAGACAGCATTTGTTGGCAACGCTAGCTTCCAGTGGCTGGTTTCGTTTGCGAATGGTGATAATTTGCTGAACCTCCCTGGGGATGCGTATGCCGCGCGTTTGGTGCGTGGAAGCGCTCTGCCCACAACCCCGATTTCAACTGCACCAACTTCGATGCTGCCGCTCACCACTACATCGATAACCGATGCAGC
>JBDKGR010000054.1:0-16060 GCA_039798085.1 Pseudomonadota bacterium | reverse complement strand
CGCAACGTTATTTTTTATTTTGAATATGGTTTCGCAGCCAAGGGGCGAAGTCGCTTTCGTCCCATTCTCCTGCTGCTACGTGGAGCATGGTGATGACGCACTCGGCATCGCTCGCTACCAATTCAAAGCCGTTTAATGCCAAAAATAACTCGACTGCCACAAATGCCGTGCGCTTGTTCCCGTCAGAAAATGGGTGATTGCGTGCAATTCCAACGCCATACGCCGCTGCCAAATCAGCCGCATCGGGTATACCGTAATAGGCTAATTGCTGGGGTTTGGCAATAGCAGATTCAAGGGCATTGGCATCCCGCATTCCGCTTAAACCACCATGTTCGGCAATTTGCTCATCGTGTATGGCGTACAAAACCGCGCTAACTAACCATACCCAAGTCATTTGATTGGCACTCATTTTGCTAGCTCATGTAAAACAGCACGGCGTTTTTTCATAATAGCGCGTGCGGCATCCATTTGCGATTCAAACTCGGGGGCATAGGTCGTCACGGTAAAACCATTGGGCACTTCGCGTACAAATAAAGAATCACCCTTATCCGCTTTGAGTCGCGCCAATAGCTCTTTGGGAACGATAAAGCCAACAGAATTTCCAATTTGGGTAAGTTTGAGTGCTGTCATAGTTGCTTCTTCAATGTAATAACATTTGTAATAATAACCACCATGATCCAAATATCCAAACTAATCCCCCACGGCAAGGGCATTGCCCCCGTTTTGTTGAAGCGTTCCAGTTCGGTGGAGCTGGATTGGGATGTCCGGCAGAAAAGCCGTTTTGATGCCACCGATTCCGAAGGTCGTCCGCTGGGTGTTTTCCTGCCGCGCGGTACGGTGGTGCGTGGTGGCGATGTGCTGGTGGCAGAAGACGGTTCGTTTGCGCGCGTCATTGCTGCGCCGCAATCGGTGCTAAAAATCACGTTCTGCAACGCCCACGGCAGCACGTTTGATTTGATTCGCGCGGCGTACCACCTCGGCAATCGCCATGTGCCGATTGAATTGAAACCCGATCACCTCAAAATCGAACCCGACCACGTATTGGCAGAAATGCTGCGTGCCATGCACCTCACGGTGACCGAAGTGGACGAGATTTTTGAACCCGAAAGCGGCGCGTATGGCGATAGCGGACACGCACACGGGCATGGACACGCCCACCATGAACATGAACACGCGCATGGGCATAGCTGCAATCACGATCACCACGACCATTAAACCATGCTCGATTCCAGCCTCATGCAGCTTTTGTGGCTGGCATCTCCGGCACTTCCGGTGGGGGGATTTTCATACTCAGAATGCCTTGAAAGCGCCGTAGATAAAGCATATGCTGCTACAGAAAGTGAAGCATCGCATTGGCTCGCCGACCAATTGCATTTGGGTTTGGCACGTTCCGATTTGCCCGCGATTGGAGAAGCCATTACCGCGTGGCGCGAAGGCGATCATGCCCGTGTGGGAATCCTCAATGCGTGGATTTTGCAAACCCGCGAAAGTTCCGAATTGCGGGCGCAAACCGAGCAAATGGGTAAAAGCCTGCTCGATTGGCTGCGCAATCACACCACCGCCACGCGCGAACACATCCAAACCCTCACCCGCATTTTTTCTACCCAGCAGCCCACATACCCCATCGCCTTTGCGCTCGCTGCCAGTGCCACGCAAGCCGATGTACGCGCGTGTTTGATTGCCTATGCCTTTGGCTGGGCAGAAAATATGGTGCAAGCGGCGATTAAATCCGTTCCGCTGGGGCAAAGCGCGGGGCAGCGAATTTTGTCGGCGCTCACGGCAGAAATTCCCGCTGCGGTTGATTACGCCCTCACCGTGACCGATGCCACCCGCCAAGCCTTCACGCCCATGCTCGCTATTTTGAGCAGCCAGCACGAAATCCAGTATTCCCGCCTGTTTCGTTCCTAAATCGTTTGCAAAAAATATGACTTCTCCCCTTCACCACATCCCGAATCGCACCAAAAAACTCCCCCCTCTGCGCGTGGGCATTGGCGGGCCGGTTGGGTCGGGCAAAACGACGCTCTTGGAAATGCTGTGCAAAACCATGCGCGAGCAATACGATTTGGTCGCCATCACCAACGATATTTACACCAAAGAAGACCAGCGCCTGCTCACCGTAAGCGGCGCATTGCCCGCCGAGCGCATCATGGGCGTGGAAACGGGTGGCTGTCCGCATACGGCGATTCGGGAAGATTGTTCGATTAACCTCGAAGCCATCGACCGGATGCTGACCGAGTTTCCCAATGCCGATATTGTTTTCATCGAAAGCGGCGGCGACAATTTAGCCGCCACTTTCAGCCCCGAGTTAAGCGATTTAACGATTTACGTGATTGACGTAGCGGCTGGCGAAAAAATCCCGCGCAAAGGCGGTCCCGGCATTACGAAAAGCGATTTATTCGTTATCAACAAAACCGATTTAGCGCCGCACGTTGGCGCGAACCTCGACATCATGCGCAGCGACACCGAGCGAATGCGCACAACCCCCAAAGGCATGAAACCCTTTGTAATGACCAACCTCAAAACCCAAGAAGGGCTGCAGGAAGTCATTGCGTTTATTGAAACGCGGGGGATGTTGCGATAAATAACGGAAATAGCGGGGCTTAAAAATTCGGCGTTTCCACCGCAGCAGCCGGAGGAGGGGGCGGTGGAACGGGTTTCCACGCGCCACTTGCACCGTACACCGCAGCCAGTGCAACGATGAGGGAAACGATAAATCCAATCCAACTACCGCGCGTTGAAGTTGCGGTTGAAGTTGAAGTCGCTTGGGTTTCTTTGTCGATTTCTTTCCAGCCCGTAATCATGGGGCGAATCAAATCGTTTTTCTTGACGATGCGGTAAAACGCAATCGCCGCTATGTGCAAACCCACCAGCAGGTAAATCCCATAGGCATTCCAGGTATGGAGCTGGGTGATTTGGTTGCTTTGTTCTTTATCCACCAGCGAAAACAACGGCGCGGTGAACGCAATATCATCATTGGTAAAAAGCCCCGTTCCGGCTTGGAACGCCAAAATCGTGAGCAACCCCAATACCGACAACGCACCCAGCGGGTTATGCCCCTCGCCGCGCCATTGTCCATTGAGGTAAGCGATGATTTTGGCAGGGGTCGGAAAAAACTGGGTAAAACGGGCGTAGTGGGAACCGAAAAATCCCCACATCACGCGAAAGGTCACCAATCCAATAATCAAAAGCCCCAAGCGCCCGTGCCATACCATCCAATTCCCGCCGATGATGGCGGTGGCAATGGCAGCCATCACACTGGGAACTAACGTCCAGTGAAACACACGAATCGGTAAATCCCAGAGTGAAATGCGCATGGTGGGCTTGCTCTTATTGAACATTGATTAACGTTGGGTTTTAATGGGCTTTGGCTTTGAAATCGTCGTGGCAGCCTTTGCAGGTGCTGCCGAGTTTGCCGAGCTGCGCTTTTACCGCTGCGGCATCACCCATGTTAGCGAGGGTTGCCATTTCGTTGGCTTCTTTGTTGAAGGCCATTGCCGCTTTGCCGAGCTTTTCTTTTTCTGTCCAAATTTCAGGCTTGGCGCGGCTTTTTTCCCAGCCTGTGCCTTTGTCCGTACCGGGCAGATACAGTGCGCCCATGCCGGAATTAGCGATGGCTTGAATCGCATTCGCGGCTTTCATCACTTCTTCCTTGTTGTAAGTTCCTTCGACATTGGCTTTAATACGGGACATATTCCACGCCATAAAAGCGTAGCCCGATTGCCGCCATTTGATGGCATCTTCGGGTTTCATTTGGGCTGATGCCGTTCCGGCAATGGTCAAAGCGAGAATGCTGAGAAGTGTTTTGGCTTTCATGGGTAGTTTCTCCTAAAGAATCCGATTAAAAAAACCGACTATAACGAAAAAATATGCAACATGAATGATTACCCTCAACCCTCCCAATCCCCTCAACTTTGGCTTCGCCTCGTCCCTGCTTATGCGCTGGGTTATTTTTTATCCTACGGGTTGCGCAGCGTCAATGCTGTCATTGCCCCCGATTTGATGCGTGAAATGGGCATTAGTGCCGTCGAATTGGGGATGCTGACATCGGCCTACTTTCTGGCATTTGGTTTATTTCAACTGCCGCTGGGGGTGTTGCTAGACCGCTTTGGACCGCGTCGGGTGGAAGCGGTTTTATTATTGGTGGCGGCTGGGGGCTGTGCTTTATTTGCGGTGGGCAATTCGCTGCAAACGCTGGTACTGGCGCGTGCGCTGATTGGGCTGGGGGTATCGGCGTGTTTAATGGCCAGTTTCAAAGCCTTTAGCCAGTGGTTTGAAGTGCAGCGGCTGGCCTCGTTGAACGCAACCGTGATGGTGGCGGGCGGATTGGGGGCTTTGAGTGCCAGTGTTCCCATCGAAATGGCGTTGCCCTTCATCGGGTGGCGTGGGATTTTTATGGCGGCTTCGGGTTCGTTGGTGCTTGCCGCCGGATTTTTGTGGACAGTGCCGGATCAAACCAGCACCGAAAAACCCCAACCCTTTGCCCAACAACTGCAAGCGCTGGGGAGTATTTACCGCAGCCGCATTTTTTGGCGCTTTGCCCCATTGAGTTGCCTGAGCGTAGGTAGTTATATGGCGCTGCAAGGTTTGTGGGCGGTTCCGTGGATGATGGAAGTGGCGGGTTTGACCCGTTCCGCCTCGGCGAATGTGCTGCTCATCATGTCCATCGCCATGCTGGTGGGATTTTTGTTGATTGCCAGTGGCAGTATCTGGCTGGCACGCCAAGGTATTGCCCCCCGTATGCTGTTTGTCTTCGGCATGGTGCTGGCATTGGTCGGGCAACTGGGTATCGTGTTGGAACTCGCACCCTCTATCGTGGTGTGGTCGGTAATGGGATTTGCTTTTAGCTTTAGCAATATCGCCTATCCGCAACTCACGGCGCATTTTGACAAAGCCTTATCGGGTCGGGTCAATACCGCCCTCAATTTGATTGTGTTTCTAGGTGCTTTTGGCTTGCAATGGGGCGTGGGCGCGTTGGTGGACTGGTTTACGGTAGGGGGTATGGAAAGAGTGTCGGCTTTTCGCACCAGTTTTGCGCTTTTATTAGCGGCGCAGGGGCTTGCGTTTATTTGGTTTTGGGTTCCGATACGCGAACGCGAACGATAAAAAGCGAGGTCAATGGTACATTAACGCTTTTGGAGTATTGCCCATGGCAAAAGAAGATTTAATTGAAATGATGGGGGTCGTCAACGAGGTGTTGCCCGATACCCGTTTCCGTGTGACTTTGGATAATGGTCACCAACTGATTGCGTATTCGGCAGGAAAAATGCGCAAAAACCACATCCGCATTTTGGCGGGTGATCGCGTGTCGCTGGAATTATCGCCTTACGATTTGAGCAAAGGTCGTATCAACTTCCGCCATATCGAAGGTCGCGCACCCATGGCTCCGCGCCGCACCAACAACTAATTGCCGCCAAGGCAACGCCTTTCAAGATACCCCATGCAGTATTTATGATACTGCGATATACTGGTGACAATATACTGGTAGTAGTATCTTTGGAGGTGTCATGTTTCACAATCGAATCATCAAAATCATGGGTTTGATGGCTTGCGGGCTTTCGGTCACAGCGTATGCACAGACTGCGCCTGTCTCGTCCGTTTCGCGCACTTCGCCCGTTTCCACCACCGTTATCAAAGCACAGGCAACGGCTTCCGCGTTTGAGTTGGATGGAGTGGTACAAGCTATTCAGCAAAGCACGATTGCAGCACAGGCATCGGGACGCATCGCCACACTTTGGGTGAAAGCAGGGGATAGGGTACGGGCTGGTCAATTACTCGTCACGATTGATGACCGTGAAACGGCGGTCGGCGTGCAACGCAGCCAAGCGCAAGTAGTCCAAGCCGAAGCCGAGCTGCGCAACGCCCAAGCCCACTTTAAGCGCACCCAAGATTTGAAAGCCAAGGGCTTTATCAGCCAATCGGCATTGGATACGGCAGATTCTCAATACCAAAGCGCACTCGCTATGCGGGATCAGGCGCGGGCGGGTGCGGCATCATCGGGGCTGGCGCAAGGATTCACCAAAGTGCTTGCGCCCTACGACGGCTGGATTTTGGATACCCAATCGCAAGTCGGTGATTTGGCGGTTCCGGGTAAACCACTGCTCACGATTTACGCCCCCCAGCCACTGCGTGCGGTGGTACAGGTTCCCGCATCGCGTCTGCCTGCGGTACGTGCAGCGAGCCAAACATGGGTGGATTTTGCTACACAAAGCATAGCACCATCCGCACGTACTACCGTGCCTTCAGCCGATCCAGTCTCTCAAACCACTGAATTGCGTTTGGATTTACCGCCCAAAGAAAGTGCCGATCTCATCCCCGGGCAGCAAGTGCGTGTGCGCTTTATGGGAGCAATATCGAATGCAGCGGCATCGAATAAATTGATCGTTCCCGCTGCTGCGATTGTGCGCAGAGGGGAATTGACAGCGGTGTATGTCAAAACCAAAGAGGCTAACCCCGCCACTTTTGCGCTGCGTGCCGTGCGTTTGGGGGCAGCGCAAGGTGCGGCAGGTTTTGAAGTATTAGCAGGATTGCGCGATGGCGAAACCGTTGCCCTTGAACCGAATCGTGCGGGGTTTGCGAAATGAAGTCGATACACCACCTCGGTATTTCTGGGCGGATTGCGGCGGCGTTTCAAGCCAATGCCATTACGCCTTTGTTGGCGCTTGTTGCCTTGCTGCTCGGATTGTTTGCCGTACTCGTCACCCCGCGTGAGGAAGAGCCGCAAATCAACGTCACGATGGCGAATGTGTTGATTCCGTTTCCGGGCGCGAGTTCGGCGGATGTGCAGAACATGGTCGCCCGCCCCGCCGAGCAGTTGCTGGGGCAAATCGCAGGCATTGAACACACGTTTTCCGTCGCCCGTCCCGGTGTGGCGATTGTGACGGTGCAGTTCAAAGTCGGTGTACCGCGTACCGAGGCATTGGTGCGTTTATACGATGTGTTAAACGCCAATCAAGATTGGTTGCCGCGTGGATTGGGGGCATTATCGCCCATCGTGCGCCCCAAGGGGATTGACGATGTTCCCGTGGTCGCCGTCACGCTGTGGAATAAAGAAGCCAACGCCGCTGCGGATTTAGAGCCGATTGCCCACGCACTGGAAACCGAATTGAAATCGGTAGCCGGTGTGCGCGAGGTGCAAACGATTGGCGCACCCGGGCGCTCAATTCAAATTGCGATTGATCCGGCACGGCTGCGGGATCGGGGTGTGGATATTTTGTCGCTGCAAAAAATTGTCACCGCTGCCAATTTTGGAATGCCCGCCGGAAACGTCATCAACACTGCGAACACCAGCGCATCGCCGCAAATGCTGACGGTGGAAGCGGGTGAATTTCTCCATTCCGTTGAAGATGTGGGCGATTTGGTCGTGGGTAGCCACCAAGGAAAACCGATTTTCCTGCGCGATGTCGCCGATATTCAAGCCGGAACGCAGCACGCCCAGCGCCATGTTTGGCATACGCTGGGGGGAACGGAAAAGGATGCAGGGCAATCCTTCCCCGCCGTCACGATCAGCGTGACCAAGAAACCCGGGGAAAACGCGGTCGATGTCTCGCAAGGCGTAACGGCGCGGTTGAATGCGCTGCGCAATACGATTGTTCCGGCGAATATGGAAGTGTCCATTAGCCGCGACTACGGTCAAACCGCAGCGGAAAAAGCCAATAAGCTGATTCAAAAATTGGCGTTTGCGACGGGTTCGGTGATTTTGCTGGTCGGATTTGCGCTAGGTCGGCGTGAGGCGGTGATTGTGGGCGCGGCGGTGATTTTGACGCTCACCGCCACGCTGTTTGCATCGTGGGCATGGGGCTTTACGTTGAATCGCGTTTCGCTGTTCGCGCTGATTTTCAGTATCGGCATTTTGGTGGACGATGCGATTGTGGTGGTCGAAAACATCCACCGCCACCAGCAATTAAACCCCGAAGCGTCGTTGCGCACGCTCATTCCCCAAGCGGTGGATGAAGTGGGCGGGCCGACCATTTTGGCGACACTCACCGTGATTGCCGCATTGTTGCCGATGGCGTTTGTATCGGGTTTGATGGGACCGTATATGAGTCCGATTCCGATCAACTCCAGCCTCGGCATGGCGTTATCGTTGGCGATTGCGTTCACGGTGACACCGTGGTTGGCGTTGAAGTTTATGCGGGAACATTCGGGACACGCGGGCAATGCAGCGCATTCGCACGCATCCCATCAACCGCAAAACTCCAAATTACAAGCCTTGTTCGGCACGATTTTGTCGCCGTTTTTGGAAAGCGCCCGCAAACGCTGGCTTTTGCTCGCGGGGATTTTGGCGGCGTTAATGCTCTCGGTGGGGCTGGTGTTTGTGCAATGGGTGGTCTTGAAGATGCTGCCGTTTGACAACAAAAGCGAATTTCAAGTAGTCGTCGATATGCCCGCTGGCACACCGCTGGAAGAAACTGCCGCTACCTTGCAAGATTTGGGCGCGTTTTTAGCCCAGCAGCCCGAAGTGCGTGATCTGCAAGGCTATGCGGGAACGGCATCGCCCATCACGTTCAATGGTTTGGTGCGGCAGTATTACCTGCGTGCGGATATGGAGCAGGGCGATTTGCAAGTGAACTTGGTGGATAAAAGCCACCGCAGCGAGAAAAGCCACGCTATCGCCCAACGCCTGCGCCCCGAATTGGAAGCGATTGGCGCAAAACACCATGCGCGGGTGAAGGTGGTGGAAGTTCCGCCCGGCCCCCCCGTGATGTCGCCCTTGGTGGCGGAAGTGTATGGCCCTGATGAAGCGGGTCGGCAACAACTGGCGCGTCAGGTAGCGAAAGCGTTTGGTGATACAGCGGATATTGTGGGTGTGGATACGAGTTTGCGCGAGAACGCTCCGCGTGCCTTCTTGAAAGTTCGCCGCCAGCGTGCCGAATCGCTGGGCATTCCGGTCGCGGCGATTGCGCAAACGGTGTCGGCGGCTTTGTCGGGCGTGGATGCGGCGTATCTGCACGATCAGCAATCCAAATACCCCGTTCCCGTGCGGATTCAGCTCCCGCGCGAAGCCCAAGTCGGTTTGGATGCCGTTTTAGCCTTGCCGATGCGAGCCGCCAACGGGCAAATCGTGCCGCTTTCCGAATTGGTGGAAGTGGAAAACGGCATCATTGATATGCCGCTTTTCACCAAAGATTTGCAAGGCGTGAGCTACGTGTTTGGCGATATGGCGGGCAAGCTGGATTCGCCGCTGTACGGACTTTTTGCCGCCCGCAGCACCTTAGCCGAGATGCAGAAGAACGCCCCCAACCGCATGGGCGAGTTTTGGATTCACCAGCCCGCCTCCAGCTATCAGGAATACGCGATTAAATGGGATGGCGAATGGCAAATCACCTATGAAACTTTCCGCGATATGGGCGCAGCCTACGGCGTGGGTTTGATTTTGATTTATTTGCTGGTGGTGGCGCAGTTCAAAAGCTACCTCACGCCCTTGGTCATCATGGCTCCGATTCCGCTGACCATCATCGGGGTGATGCCGGGTCACGCGCTGCTGGGTTCGCAATTCACCGCGACCAGCATGATCGGCATGATCGCACTGGCGGGCATCATCGTGCGCAATTCGATTTTGCTGGTGGATTTTATTGAGCTGCAAGTGCGTGAAGGCATGGCGTTCAAAACGGCGGTGCTGCAATCCGCCGTCGTGCGGGCGCAACCGATTGTGCTGACGGGGGTCGCCGCCATGATTGGTGCGTTCTTTATCTTGGATGACCCGATTTTCAACGGCTTGGCGATTGCGCTGATTTTTGGGATTTTGGTTTCCACCTTGCTCACGCTGGTGGTGATTCCCGTGCTGTATTACGCGCTGTACCGCAAGCGCATGGAAACTTAACTGCTGATGATTCACGTATTCACGTAAAAGGAGAATGGAAATGACCGTAGAACGCTATATCCGCTTGATGGCGGGGGTTTTTATCATGCTATCGCTGGCACTGGGGGTAGAAGGTAGCCCGATTTTTTGGACCAAATGGGCATTGGCATTTACCGCTTTTGTGGGCTTTAATTTATTTCAATCGGCATTGACGGGTTTTTGCCCACCCGCTATTCTGCTGCGAAAATTGGGAGTTCCCGAAGGAAACGGAACCTGCTCCAAATAACATTCAATCCATGACCACACTCACTGACACCCAAGCCCGCTCCGATGTACTCAACCGCTTACGCCGTGCCGAAGGGCAGATTCGCGGTATTCAGCGTATGGTGGAGGCGGGTGAAGACTGTCAAAAAATCGGTCAACAATTCTCCGCCGTGCGCAAAGCCTTGGATAGCACCTATCTGCGCATGACGGTGTGCTTTATGGAACAAGAACTCAAATCCCGCCTAGCCGCCGATGGTTCGCAAAGCGCAGACGTAGAAGCCATGATTCACAACATGGAAACTATGTTGGCACGGATGGGTTAATTCTTAATTCCGAGGTAGTTGAGACTAGGCAAACCGATCCATCACCACCATATCCTCCAAGCTCAATGGGCCGCTGCGGGGATATGCGGCTTGCGTTCCTTTGCCGATGGCGACAAACATCGCAATGGCGTGGTCGGATGGGAGGTTGATGAGTTTACCTACCGCATCGAAATCAAAACCATCCATTGGGCAGGATTCGTAACCCATTTCTTGCGCTACCAGCATCAGCGTTTGCGCTGCCATGCCGCAGGAACGCATCGCTTCGTCACGCTGAACGGATTCTTTGCCGCGATAGTAGCCATCCAGAGCGGAAACCATGAAATCCTGCACGGGCTGATCGGCGTTGCGCCAATAGCGGCGAGGCTCTTTTTCCCATGATTTCAGATCGGCGGTCAAAACCACCAACAAAGACGCATCGGTCACCTGCGCCTGATTCCATGCCACTGCACGCACTTGTTGGCGCAATTCGGGGTCTTGCAGCACCACAAAACGCCAGTTTTGGATGTTGAACGCGGTGGGGGAGAGTTTCGCCAATCCAAACAGATGCTGGATTTCCGCTTCGGTCATGCGGTGGGTGGGGTCAAACGCTTTGATAGCGCGGCGGGTTTCAATGGCTTGAGATACTTTCATCAGGGTCTCCAAAATTTACGGTTACTTACATTGTCGCATCGCCATTTGCAGCGCGATGTAACATTCGTAACATAGGATACAACTGGTTGGAAACCCCAAAAAACCAAAAATCAAAAATAAAAGGAATTGAATCGTGCCTATTTACGAATATGCCTGTGTCGATTGCGGTGAACGGTTTGAAACATTGGTACGCACGGATACCGTACCAGAATGTCCGCAATGCCACTCAACCCATTTAGAAAAGCAACTCTCGGTTTTTTCCACCAGCAACCCGTGCAGCTTGCCACTGGAATGCGCTCCTTGCGGTGCGGTGAACGGATGTGCCAGTGCCAACGGGGTGGCGGGAGCTTGTGGATTTTCTTAAATTCCTCAACGCTCCGTCCGCGCCATCAACCACGCCAATGCTGCTTGATTCTCAGCTCCTTGCAACAGTGGAGCAAGCCGTTCGCGCACCGTGGCGTGGTAGGTGTTGAGCCAGTCGATTTCATCGCTGCGCAAAAGCGATTTTTCGATGCAGCGCGTATCTATCGGGCAGAGCGTGAGCGTTTCAAAGGCGAGAAAATTTCCTTCGTGGCACGGCACATTCAGCACCAGATTTTCTAACCGAATGCCCCATTTCCCCTCCCGATACAAGGCGGGTTCGATGGAAGTCACCATCCCCGCTTGCATCGCCATATCCGCCGTGGGCGTGGCTTTGGAGATGCTTTGCGGCCCTTCGTGGACATTCAAAAAATAGCCCACGCCATGCCCCGTGCCGTGCCCGTAATCCAAACCGTGCTCCCACAGCGGCACGCGGGCGAGCGCATCCAGCATCGGTGCGGGCGTTCCCAGTGGAAAGCGGGCGCGGGACAGGTTGATGAGCCCCTTCAGCACCAGCGTGTAATCGCGTTTTTGGTCAGCGGTCACTGTGCCGATGGGCCACACGCGGGTGATGTCGGTCGTGCCACCGAGGTACTGCCCGCCCGAATCAATCAGCAGCAGCCCATCGCCCTCAATCACCGCGTGGTGGGATTCGGACGCGCTGTAATGCGGCATCGCGCCGTTGGCGTTGAAGGCGGAAATCGTCCCGAACGAGAGGCTGACAAAAGTCGGTTGCTGCGCCCGTTCCGCGCTTAATCGCGTATCGACCGTGACTTCGGTGAAGCGTTCGCCGCGTTGCAAACCCGCCTCAAAATCCGCGTAAAACCGACACATTGCCGCGCCATCGAATGCCATCGTGCGGCGAATATGCGCGGCTTGTTGTGCATCCTTACGGCACTTTAGCAAGATGCTGGGGTTGGTACGCTCGATGATTTTTACGCCCGCTGGAACGCATTCGCGCATTCCCAGTGTGATGCGCTTCGGGTCGATGAGCAAAACGGCATCGGGTGGTAATTGCGATAGCGCAGTAGCGGTATTTGCATAATTTTCGCCCACAAAAAGCCTTGCCGATTCGCTATCGACCAAAGCGTGCGAGAGGAAAACGGGGTTGTACGGAATATCCGCGCCGCGCAGATTAAACAGCCACGCGATGTCGTCCAAGCTGGAAAGAAAATGGTGCGTAGCGCCCGCATTGCGCATTGCTTGCCGCACCTGCGCGAGTTTTTCTGCCGAGGATTGGCTCGCATATTCCAGCGTGTGTTCGATGATGGGCGTATTGGGAAGGGGCGGGCGGTCTGTCCAAATCGTGGCGAATAAATCGGTATCCGTGCGCAGATTCGCCCCGATTTTCGACAACGCCTCACGCACAATTTGCGCAAACGCCAAGCCCAGCACCGCGCCATCCGCGCCTACGGTTTGCCCCTTTTGTACCTGCTGGATGAGCCATTGAATCGGTGTAGGCGCTCCGGCAGAACCTTGTTTCACCAATTCAATGCAATTACCACAGCCATTACCGTCTAACTCGGTTTGCGCTTGCGCCCAATAGCGGCTATCGGTGAACAATGCCGCACGCGTCGCCGTAAAAACCAACGTCCCCGCTGACCCCGTAAACCCCGACAACCATTCCCGCCCCTGCCAATGCGCGGGCAGGTATTCGGATAAATGCGGGTCGCTGGTCGGGACGATATAGGCATCAAGGGCTGCATCGGCAAGGGTTAAGCGGGCGCGGTGGAGGCGGTGGGGAATAGATGTTTGAGCCATTGTTCTAATTTTTGGAATAAGGGGGATTGGGTATCTAAAAGTTCTTTATTCGCAGCGTAATAAAGTCCATGATCGGGATTTTTTTGCCATGCCAGCCAAGTGGCAATTTCAGCTTTAGAACGGTGTAAATCTTTGAATTTAGCGCCATTCGGAATTGCATCAATGGAATTTTGTGCGTGCTGAAATAAAGTGTTTTCGTTGGGATGTCGGCATATTTTAATCCAGTCTTCTAACATTCCATTATCTTGGTTATTGGGCATAATCCATAAACCAATGTCGGGTAAGCCGTCATTGCTTGTGAAGATTAAACCATTTTTGATGCTACTATCATGCGTGTAATCTTGCAATACTGTTGAAAAGCGCTGAAAGGTGCGTTCGTAGCCACCGCCATTTTCTTTTTGGTCGGCATCAATGATGATGCCAATGTTTTCATATAATCCCCTTGGTATACTAGGTAAAACGATTCTTTCTAAATGGTTTTTAACACCTTCTTTGGTATTATGTGTACCACCATCATCTTTGGGTGTTTTAACGACAATAACCGATAAATTCAGCATCTTGCAAAGTGCTTCAAAAAATCCTCGGTCAGCTTCACCTTCTACGAGTAAGATATTTTTAGAATTCATCGTATATCCAAATCCGATTGGGTAACCATCGTCAAAGCATCTTTATCGTAAACCGTTGCAATGACACGCCCTTTATCGCTATTGCGCACACTGCGTCCCATGTGAAATAAAACAGCTTCTGTTTCTTTATGCAGTATTGCAACTTTGGTAAAGCTCTCAATACAATCCCAGCTATGCGTAGTGGCAAAAACTTGAATGTTGAGCTTTTCTGCCATTTCAAATAAAAGAGTCCAAATTTTTTCTTGCACACTGTAATGCAAGCCGTTTTCAAATTCATCAATGAGTAGGAAACCGCCTTTGGCTGAAACCAACTGTATTGCAATTTGAAAAATACGTAGCATTCCATCGCCTAGATATTTAATTGAAATAGGGCGTGGTATATTTTTCATTTTTATTATGGCAGCACGTTGATTATCTTCATTAAGAATAAATGCAATGTTTTCAAAATCGGGCGCGATGATTTTTATCGCTTGTTTTACAATTTCTTCATGCTCTGTAAAAATAATCGAATCCCATATTTTTGCTAAATCATCCAATGGGATAAATTCGGTTGGGATAAAACCTATTGGTATGGGTTCTATATTCATTGCATAATCCCGCAATGCCTCCAGCACCGTGCTTTTACCCGAATTGTTCTTGCCCACAATCAGGTTCAGGCGACCGAGTTTTTTCACTTCAAAGTCTTCTAGCATTCGGAAATTTTTGATGTGCAGTGAATCTAGCATGGTGTGTCTACAAAGTGGTGTGAGGTACGTGAGGATAGGAGCTTATTATCATCCTCACTTATGGAACACTTTATTTTCTCCCTCTTTCGTTTGTTGAGCCGATTTCCACTCCCCTTGATGCAGCGCATCGGGGTCATGTTGGGGTGGATTGTCTGGCTCGTTTCGCCCACCTACCGCCAACGCTTGGAATCCAATGCCCGCCTCGCTGGATTCACGCCCGCGCAGTACCGAGGGTCGGTATCCGCAATGGGGGCGATGCTCGGGGAATTGCCGTGGTTATGGGCACGTCCCGTAGAGCAAACCGTGTTGGATCGCATCGAATGGGAAGGAGATGCCGCGTTAAAAACCGCGCTGCAAGCCGGAAAAGGCGCTATCGTTCTTGCACCGCATTTGGGGTGCTGGGAAATGGCGGGGCAAGCGCTCGGTGAGCGGTATTTGGCGGAGCATGGCGCAATCTCGGTTTTATTCCGTCCGGCACGCAAAAAGTGGCTGACATCATTGGTTGCCAATTCGCGCAATCGCCCCAGCTTGCAAGCCTTTCCCACCAATTTAACCGGAGTGCGCGGTTTGCTGCGAACCCTGCGCAGCGGTGGATATGTTGGCATCTTGCCCGACCAAGTTCCGCCAGCGGGGTTGGGCGCATGGGCGAATATGTGGGGTCGTCCGGCTTATACGATGACGCTGATTAGCCGCCTCGCCGAACAAAGCGGTGCGCCCGTTGTTTCGTGCTGGTGCGAGCGATTGGGGTTTACCGGACGCTATCGAATTCATTTGGAATTGGTAAATCATGTCGATACCCCCGAAGCATTAAATAAGCACATCGAAAAACTCATTACTAAACGCCCCGATCAATATCTCTGGTCGTATGCGCGGTATAAACAACCCAAAGGAGAATAAATGATGAACCAAACGATGAAACAAAAAATCCAAAATCTACTTCAAGAACTGAATCAGGGTCTTGTGGATCGGGAAGATATTCTCAAAATATCGCTGCTCACGCTCTTGGCAGGGGAAAATATCCTTTTAGTCGGGCCACCCGGTACAGCAAAAAGTATGCTGGCACGCCGGATTGCCGAGGGGTTTGAATCGAATGCGTATTTTGAATATCTATTAACCAAATTTTCAACACCCGAAGAAATTTTTGGCCCGCTATCATTGACGGAATTAAAAGCCGACCGTTTCAAACGCAATACCGAAGGTTATTTGCCGACGGTACATTTTGCGTTTTTGGATGAAATTTTCAAAGCCAGTTCGTCGATTTTGAATGCGCTCTTAACCATTTTGAACGAGCGCGTTTATCACAATGGTGCAATCGCGCAAAAAGTGCCGTTGCAAGCCCTGATTGCTGCATCGAATGAATTGCCCACTTCGCAAGAAGAATTAAGCGCGTTGTACGACCGTTTTTTAATGCGTTGTTTTGTCGATTATGTGGGTGATAACCATTTAATGGCGTTAATGCAAAACAAGGGCGATTTTGCACCGCTACAAAACCGTTTGCAAACGGCGGAAATCGAAACACTCCAACAAAAAGCGCGTGCCGTACAAATGCCCACAATGATTCAGGAAGCCTTG
>JBDKGR010000053.1:0-16270 GCA_039798085.1 Pseudomonadota bacterium | reverse complement strand
CAAGATGCTTTGGGCGAACACGTATTGCGCAGTTTTTGCGTGCAAATTTTGCTAGAGCCAATGGAAAATCGCCCATTGATTGATGTACTGCTTTTATTGGAGCGCCATGCGTACCTGAACGCCCATGATTGGCATATCCACCGCGCTATGCGCAACACCTTGACCCACGAATACCCCGAACAAGCGACTTGGCAAGCCGAGGTATTGAATCGTGCCCATGCCCTGAGCCAGCAGCTTGTGGGTTTGCTGAATCGTTTGGTATTAGAAGCCAAAGCTGAAGGAAAAAAAGTATGAACCAATCGTTGCCCCTACACGGCGTGCGCGTAGTCGAATTCACGCACATGGTGATGGGCCCGACCTGCGGCATGGTGTTGGCGGATTTGGGGGCGGAAGTCATCAAAGTTGAACCGCTTGCGGGCGATAGCACGCGCAAGTTGATGGGCGCGGGGGCGGGGTTTTATCCGCTGTTTAATCGCAACAAGAAAAGCCTCTCGCTTGACCTGAAAAGCGATAAAGGGCGTGAAATTGTGCTTAAACTCATTGCTACGGCGGATATTGTCAGCGAAAACTTCAAAACCGAAACCATGCAAAAACTGGGTTTGGATTACGCCACGCTATCAAAAACCGACGAGCGCCTGATTTACGTGAGCCACAAAGGTTTTCTACCCGGCCCGTATGACCACCGTACCGCCTTGGATGAAGTCGTGCAAATGATGGGCGGATTGGCGTACATGACCGGACGACCCGGTGATCCACTGCGCGCGGGTTCGAGCGTGAACGACATCATGGGCGGAATGTTTGGCGCGATTGGTGCGATGGCGGCGCTCATGCAGCGCGGCATTACGGGCAAGGGGCAGGAGGTGCAATCGGCGCTATTTGAAAACAATATCTTTTTGGTTGCCCAGCACATGATGCAGTTTGCAATTACGGGCAAAGCCGCCGCGCCCATGCCGCAGCGCATTTCACCTTGGGGCATTTACGATGTGTTTAGCGTGAAAAATAACGAGCAAATCTTCCTAGCCGTCGTGGGCGATACGCAATGGGCAATTTTTTGTAATGCGTTTGGTTACGCCGATTGGCTGCAAGATGAGCGCCTGACCACCAATAACGACCGCGTGAAGGCGCGTGAATGGCTCATCCCCGCCCTGCGGGAGCGCATGAAAAACCACACATCGAAAGAACTGGCGGCGGTGTTTGAGCAGCACGGTTTGCCCTTCGCGCCGATTACCGATCCGCAGTACCTGATGGACGATCCGCATCTACTGCAAACCGGCGGACTTGCACCCATGACGCTGCCCGATGGACGCGAAACCAAAGTCCCATTGCTGCCCCTGATGCTAGGCGGAGAGCGGCTGGGTGTGCGGATGAATCCGCCTCAACTGGGTGCGCAGAATATCGAGATTTTGCAAGAGTTGGGCTACAGTGCAGAAGAAATTGCGGGGCTGGTCGGAACTTGACCACTACCAAAACCTTAAAGACCGAATGACCTCACCCCGCCGACCCCAAACTCAACCCCGCGTGTTCGCGTAGCGGATGGAAATGAATCTTCGGGAAGCGCTCTTGCGCCAATCGCACATCGTAGGGGCTGGTGCAGAGATACGCCAGCGTATCCGCCGCATCGCGTGCCATGCGTTGGGGGTAGGCGTTGATAAATTCTTGCAGCTCTTTGGGGGTGTCGGCGGTAATCCAACGCGCTCCGGTGTACTGGCAACCTTCTAGGCGAATATCGGCATCGTATTCGCCTTTTAAGCGATGTTGCACCACTTCAAACTGCAACTGCCCCACCGCGCCCAGCAGCATATTGCCGCCCATTTCGGGTTTGAAGACTTGAATCGCGCCCTCCTCGCCCAACTGTGCCAAACCTTGTTGTAATTGTTTCGTGCGCAGTGGGTTTCTCAAAATCACGGTCATGAACATTTCCGGTGCAAAGAAGGGCAATCCGGTGTACATGAGATTCACGCTGCCATCGGTAATCGTGTCGCCCAACTGCACGCCGCCGTGTGTGGTAAAGCCTACGATGTCGCCTGCATACGCTTCTTCCACGGCTTCGCGGCGTTGGCTCATGAAAGTCACCACGCTGGTTGGGCGCAATTCTTTGGCGGTACGCATCACCTTTAACTTCATCCCGGGCGTGTATTTGCCCGATGCCATGCGCACAAAGGCAATGCGGTCGCGGTGGTTGGCATCCATATTCGCTTGCACTTTGAAGACGACTCCGCTGAACGCTTCTTCATCCGGCTGCACTTCTTTGACCACGGGTTGGCGATTGACCATCGTCGTGCTGGTGCGGCTTTGCGGGCTGGGGGCTAAATCGACTAGCGCATCCAACACCTCCATCACCCCGAAATTGTTCACGCCCGAACCAAAGAAAACGGGGGTTTGCTTGCCGGCTAAAAACGCTTCCAAATCCCATGCGGGCGATGCGCCAGTGGCGAGTTCCATGCTTTCTAGTGCATTCGTCCATTCGTGACCAAAGCGTTGGGCAAGCGAATCGGCGTTATCCAAGGGCACGGTATCAAAATCTTGGGGGCGGCGTTCGCTACCGGATTCAAACACGGTCATGGCTTCGGTGCGCAAATTGATAATGCCACCGAATAATTTTCCTTGACCAACTGGCCACGTCATCGGGACGCAGGGCATTCCGAGTTCACGTTCGATTTCATCCAAAATATCCAGCGGCTCGCGCACTTCCCTGTCCATTTTGTTCACGAAGGTGATGATGGGCGTATCGCGCTGGCGGCACACTTCAATCAGTCGGCGGGTTTGGCTTTCCACGCCGTTGGCTGCGTCAATCACCATGAGGGCGGAATCGACAGCGGTCAGCACGCGGTAGGTGTCTTCCGAGAAATCTTTGTGTCCAGGTGTATCCAATAAATTGATAACGTGGTCGCGGTAGGACATTTGCATTACCGACGATGCAACAGAAATTCCGCGTTGTTTTTCGATTTCCATCCAGTCGGATGTGGCGTGGCGGCTGGCTTTACGCGCTTTGACAGAGCCAGCAATCTGAATCGCACCCGAAAACAGCAGCAGTTTTTCCGTCAATGTTGTTTTACCCGCATCAGGATGGGAAATGATGGCGAAGGTACGGCGGCGGCGCGTTTCAGCCGCAAAAGCCGCAAAAGCGGTCGATAAAGTAGATGAAGTAGAGGTCATAGTTGGCGGTATTATCCCCTCATGCCCTCCTTGAATACCCACTCTGCACCTACCAAAATCACGTTTGCGAATAGCCTCAGCATTCGCATTACGTTATTGTTACTCTCGGTACTGGTGATTTTTACCGTCGTTATTTATGGGCTGGTGGTGCGACCCGTCTCCATCCACCTCGCCGAAGCACAAATGGGCATGGCAGCACAGCAGGTGGATTCTCATTTAGGGCAGATACGCAATAACGTAGAAACCACTCTGCAAACCAGTCGGAATTGGTTGCAACATGGGTATCTGGAATCCAACGAACTATTGCAATTCAATGCCTTGTTTTCGTCGATTGTGGCGTACCACCCGCAGATTTCTTCCATCAATTTGGCGCATGAATCGGGTCGAGAAATGCTGATATTGCGCAGACCCAATGGCGGATGGGTCAATCGGCTGACCCATCCCGATGTTTGGAATCATCGGGCGTATTGGGTGTATTGGACGGCTGAAGGACAATTCATTCGGGCGGAATCGTTCGCATCGGATTACGACACCCGCAAGCGCCCTTGGTTTCAAGGAGCAATGGCAACGCAGGAGGGGCGCATTCATTGGACAGAACCCTATTTGTTTTATACGCTCAAAATACCCGGCATTACCGCCTCCACGACATGGCGAGGGCTTGATGGTAGCCGTTACGTCATGGGTCATGATGTGCTGCTAGGTGAATTAAGCGATGTCACCAGCGATTTGAAAGTCGGGAATGGTGTGGGTAAAGTGATGCTATTTCAAAATAATGGTCTGATTTTGGCATTGCCCAATGATGACCGCTTTATTGAACCTTCGGCGATTCAAGTAGCCCTCCTTCAAACTCCTGCCAAAGTGGGGCTGGAGGGTATTCAAATAGGTTACAACCAATGGCAAGCACAAGGTAAAACCCAAGGAGTGGCAAGCCCCTATAGCGTGGGGAGGGCGGATTGGTATAGCTTTTTTTATCCTATCGAGATCGGTGTACAAAAACTTTGGGTAGGGGTTTTTGCGCCACAAAGTGCGTTTTCTCCGATTCAATCCAATACCCAACTGGCATTTATCAGCACGATAGTTCTTACGTTGTCATTGGGGATTGCTATGGCGATACGGGTCGCCCAAAAATTTGCACAGCCTCTTTCGGCACTGGAAGAAGCGAGTGTGCGTTTGGGTCAGCAAGATTTGGATAAACCCATCTGTATTGATGCGCCTTGGTGCGAAATTGATACCCTCGTACAAGCCCATGAGACCATGCGGCAACGCTTGATTCAAGTGCGTAATACCTTGGAAGAAGCGCACAGTGAATTAGAGTGCAAAGTCGCGGAACGAACGAAAGACTTAAAGGAAGCCGAGCATACTGCCAGCGAAGCACGCGCCCAAGCCGAAGCAGCATCCGCTGCCAAAGCCGATTTTTTGGCAAATATGAGCCACGAAATTCGCACCCCCATGAATGCCATTGTCGGCATGACGCACCTTGCCTTGCAAACCCCTTTAAGTCCCAAGCAGCGTAATTATTTGGAAAAAGTGGAAGTGGCAACGCAAAATTTACTGGGTATCGTGAATGATATTTTGGATTTTTCCAAAATCGAAGCAGGCATGATGAGCATCGAATCGGTTGATTTCAGTTTGGTACAAGTGCTGCAAAACATCGTGGACATCAGCGGTTATTCGGCTCAAGAAAAAGGTTTATCGTTGCGCGTGGAAGTCGCACCGAATGTCCCCCACCGTTTACAGGGTGACCCTTTGCGTCTGGGGCAAATTTTGGTCAATTTGGTGGGCAATGCCATCAAATTTACCGAAAAAGGCGATGTGCTGATTCGCATCACACTCGCCATGCCGCACTTGCTTTTTGAGGTGGTCGATACCGGTCTGGGAATGGAAGCCGAGCTATGCAATCGCTTATTTATTCCTTTTACACAAGCGGATAGTTCGATGACGCGCCGTTTTGGTGGAACGGGTTTGGGTTTATCCATTTCCAAGCGTTTGGTGGATTTGATGGGCGGTGAAATCGGAGTCACCAGTACGCCGTCGGTCGGTAGTACGTTTTATTTTTACCTACCCTACCGCGCAGCCGATGTGGATGTTGATGTTGATAAGGATAAGGATAAGGTTACTGGAATGGCGGATATTTCCATTACACCAACGATGCCATTGACCATTCCCTCGGTATTGGCAGGGCAGCGGGTTTTGTTGGTAGAAGACAATCCTGTCAATCAAGAGCTGGGTGAAGAATTGTTGCGTGCAGCGGGTATGACCGTGGATTGTGTGGTAAATGGCAAAGAAGCGCTCAATACCTTAAACGCAGTACCACATACACACTATGCCGTGGTATTGATGGATTGCCATATGCCCGTGATGGATGGTTTTGAAGCTACGCGCCAAATCCGCAGCCAACCGCAATGGCAGCATTTACCGATTTTGGCAATGACGGCAAGCGTCTTGCTTCATGACCGCCGTTTATGTATCGAAGCGGGTATGAACGACATCGTATCCAAACCCGTGAATGTCACGGAGTTGTACGGCAAACTCGCTGCGGCGGTTGAGCATACACCCCCCCTACCGGAAACCGCACGCCCTGAACGCCCTGCATACCCCTCCAACCACTATGCGGTTTTGGATAGCGCATCGGCATTGGCGCGGCTGAATCACAACCATCCCTTGTACTCGCGCTTATTGCTGCATTTTTACCAAGATCAAGCCAATAGTGCCACCCAAATCGAAACCGCATGGGCACAAAACGATGAGGTCACCGCACGCCGACAAGTGCATACCCTGAAAGGGTTGGCTAGCAATATCGGAGCGTATCAACTGGCAAAGGTAGCCGCACAATGGGAAACCAACCCCAACCACGATACGCTGCACGAGCTGGCACATTGGTTGGATGAAGTGCTACTCGAAATCGACCAACATATTGCCTTTAGCAATACGACCCTGCCAGAGCATCCACCCGCTTATTATTCGCCGCAGGTATTACCCACGCTCCATCAACAACGACAGCAATTACAGCAATTACAGCAATTACAGCAATTATTGCAAGAAGATAATGCCGATGCGGTACAGGTTTTAGAAAAAAATCAAGCCATGCTATCGGATGTATTGGGCGTTGAGGTATTTTCCCAGTTGCACAAAATGATTACCCATTATGATTTTGAATCTGCACTTCAAGAACTTTCACGCGCAGTCCATTCTCCATCATAAACCATAAACCATAAACCATAAACTATAAACTATAAACTATGAGTCATGAACCGTCTATTAACCCATCAAACCATTCTGGTCGTAGATGATTCACCGGAAAATATCGACATCCTATCCAATGTATTGCGTCCCCATTATCGTATTCGAGTGGCAACGCACGCGGATAAGGCACTCAAAATTGTTTATTCCGATAATCCGCCCGATTTAATTTTGCTCGACATCATGATGCCGGACATCTCGGGGTTGGAATTGTGTCGCCGCTTGAAAGCAAATCCTGATCGGCGCAGTATTCCGATTATTTTTGTCACCGCTATGGGTTCATCCGAAGATGAACAACGGGGGTTAGAAACCGGAGCCGTAGATTACATCACCAAACCCATCAGTCCCCCCATTGTGCTGGCGCGGGTGCGCACGCATTTGGCGCTGTACGATCAAACCCGTGAATTGGAACGCATGGTACGCCAACGCACGCATGAACTCCAAACCACCCGCGAAGAAATTATTCGCCGTTTGGGCTGCGCTGCCGAATACCGTGACCATGAAACAGGTAACCATGTTTTGCGCGTGGCACACTATGCCCGCATTCTTGCCAAAGCCCATGGATTGGGGGAAAAATCGGTTGAAATCATCTTCACCACCGCCCCGATGCACGATGTAGGCAAAATTGGCATCAGCGATCAACTGCTGCGCAAACCCGGTTCTTTGACCGCAACCGAATGGAAAATTATGCGCACCCATTGTTCTATCGGGGCCAACATCATCGGAAAACATGAGGACGCATTGCTATACAGTGCCTATACCATTGCCCTCACCCACCACGAACGATGGGATGGAACGGGTTATCCCAATCAACTTCAAGGTGAACAAATTCCCATTTGCGGACGTGTGGTTGCCATTGCCGATGTGTTCGATGCACTTTTATCCGAACGTCCATATAAACCTCCGTTTAGTTTAGAAGAAACGCTCACCTACATGGAGCATGGTGATGGAACGCACTTTGACCCCGCGCTCATGGTCACTTTTCGCCGATGTTTGCCTGAAATGCTGCGCATAGCCTCCCAATACGCCGACCCCATTTAGACGCTCTGCGTTGAGGTTCTTTGCGAAGCTCTTTATAATGCGCTGCTTTCCGAGGAGCGTTGCAGTTCACCAGCCCGTGATGGCATCCGGTGAATGAGGCTCGGAATGATCTCCCTCCCAACGACGCTCACCCACGGTTCCTTGTGTGGTGAGTTGTATTCTCCGTTGCACAAAAATCGTGGTTTTCAAAATCCTCCCATTTTTTGGAAATCCACCATGAGTAAAAGCAAAAAACAATCCGCTGAAAAAGCCCCCGTAAATCCAGACTACAAAGTAGCTGATTTAAGCCTCGCCGCTTGGGGTCGCAAAGAATTGACCATCGCTGAAACCGAAATGCCCGGTTTGATGGCAATCCGCGAAGAATTTGCCGAAAGCCAACCGCTTAAAGGCGCACGCATCGCCGGATCGTTGCACATGACGATTCAAACCGGTGTCTTGGTCGAAACCCTGCAAGCCTTGGGCGCAGAAGTGCGTTGGGCATCGTGCAATATCTTCTCAACTCAAGACCACGCCGCCGCCGCCTTGGTGGAAAAAGGTACACCGGTATTCGCGTACAAAGGCGAAACCTTGGTCGATTATTGGGATTACACGCACCGCATTTTTGAATTCGACGGCAAAAAAGGCAGCGCGGCCGAAGCCCCCAACATGATTTTGGATGACGGCGGCGATGCAACCTTGCTCATGCACCTCGGAACCAAAGCAGAAACCGACGCATCCGTATTGGATAAACCCAGCAGCGAAGAAGAAATCTGTCTATTCAACGCGATTAAAGCCAAGTTGAAAGAAGATGGAACATGGTACAGCCGCCGCCTGAAACACATCATCGGCGTGACCGAAGAAACGACTACGGGCGTACTGCGTTTGAACGAAATGTCCGCTAAAGGCACATTGGCTTTACGCGCGATTAACGTGAACGATTCGGTGACCAAAAGCAAATTCGACAATTTGTACGGCTGCCGCGAATCCTTGGTCGATGCCATTAAACGCGCAACCGATGTGATGATTGCAGGCAAAGTCGCTTTGGTAGCAGGTTACGGTGATGTGGGCAAGGGTTCGGCACAAGCGCTGCGGGCTTTGAGCGCCCAAGTGTGGGTGACGGAAATCGACCCCATCAACGCCTTGCAAGCCGCGATGGAAGGTTACAAAGTCGTCACGATGGAATACGCTGCTGACAAAGCCGATATTTTTGTAACCGCTACGGGCAATAAAAACGTGATTCGCTACGAACACATGGCAGCGATGAAAGATCAGGCCATTGTTTGCAATATCGGACATTTTGATAACGAGATTGATGTGGCTTCGTTGGAAAAATGCCAATGGGAAGAAATCAAACCGCAAGTCGATCACGTTATTTTCCCTGCCACCAAAGGCACGAAAAAACATCCCGCCACGCCAGAAAAACGCATTATTTTGCTGGCAAAAGGTCGTTTGGTGAATTTAGGTTGCGGCACGGGTCACCCCAGTTTTGTGATGAGTTCGAGTTTTGCCAATCAAACCATTGCGCAAATCGAATTATTCACCAAACCCAAACAATATGAAGTCGGTAAAGTTTATGTTTTGCCGAAACATTTGGATGAAAAAGTCGCCCGTTTGCACCTGAAAAAAGTCGGTGTGCAATTAAGCGAATTAACCGATGAGCAAGCCGCCTATATTGGCGTGAGCAAATCAGGCCCGTATAAAAAAGATACTTACCGTTATTAAGAAGCATCAATTACGATGAATACACCAGACTTGACTACAGAATCATCCGTAGAACATTCTTTGGAATGGGCTGCAACGGAGCGTTTAGAGGCACTCTACCGTGCAGATTCTCGCCCTTGGGTAGTTGCATTTTCTGGCGGAAAAGATTCCACAGTGGTCTTGCAACTGGTATTCAGAATACTATTAAAACTGGGTGCAGAGGCCACTAAACCCGTGATCGTGCTGTCATCGGACACCCAAGTTGAAGCACCCAATGTGGCTGCTTTTGTACATGACACTCTGCAACGTATCCACACTGAAGCCCAAGCCTTGGGTTTGCCGCTGGTGACTCAGTTGGTCAAGCCCCGACCTGAAGAGGGTTATTGGGGAAAGGTCATTGGTAAAGGTTATCCGCCACCTACGCGCTGGTTTCGCTGGTGTACAAGCAGCATGAAAATCAGACCGTCACGCCGAGCGGTAGATGATATAACCCGTCATTATGGTAGTGTTATTTTATTGCTGGGAACCCGTATCAGCGAGAGCTCTCAGAGAGGTCGTACTATGCAGGCGCGAACCTTGAATAGCAAAGGACTCAATCCACACCACGAAATTCCCAATGCCCTTGTAGCAGCACCTATTGCCGATTGGGACACTGATGATGTGTGGGAATATCTAGCATCTGGAATCTGTCCTTGGGGTGGTGACCATCGCTTCTTGTTTTCGCTGTATCGCCAAGCTAGCGGCGGAGAATGTCCTGTGGTATTTGATATGAGCACCCCCTCCTGCGGTGGGAGTCGCTTTGGTTGCTGGACTTGTACCGTAGTAAAGCAGGATAAATCCATGCAGGGCTTCATCCGTTCTGGTGAAGAACAATTCCAACCTTTGGCAGATTTTCGGGATCGTTTAATGGATTTGCGTGAGCAATCCTCCATGCGCAGTGATGTAAAGCGTAATGGTCTCAGTGGTCCCGGCCCGTTTCTACCCGCTGCCCGTCAGCAAATTTTGAATGAACTGCTGGAGTTGGAGCAAAAAGTGGGTTTTCCTGTGATTACAGATGAGGAGTTGCTTTATATTCAAAGTGAGTGGAACAACGAATTCGATTTTCAAGGAAGTCTAGCCTTGGAGGTAGCTGCTCAACACGGGAGAGTGATTAGCATGAACCGACAAAACGACTCTAAAGCCTTTCAAAGTAAACAAGAAAATGATTTGCTCGAACAAGCAGCATTAGAGGCAGAGGTCAATCCAGACTTATTGCGGAATTTAATGGAGCTACGGCAACGTGATTACCCATCATTAGATAAGTGGGGTGCTAAAAGTGCGTTTGAAAGAGCTATTGGTGAATTGGTACGCAAAGCAGCAATACAAGAAGAAGAGGCAGTACAGTCATGATTTTTCAACGCCTAACAATTCACAATTTATTTTCTTATCGAGGTACTTGCACATTTGAGTTAGCGCCCCCTCCTGAAGATGACAATAAACGCAATATCATTTTGATTTGGGGGCGAAATGGCTACGGTAAAACCAGTTTTATCAATAGCTTAAAACTGGCGTTAGCGGGTGTCTCGGATGATTTACGATCTAGTGTTCATGCGGGACGTAACATTAAGCGTGACCATTATTTGCTCGGGATGGGTGATGAGTGGATGGGGGTTTTTAATCGGCAAGCACGAGCTACGGGAGAGAAAACCTTCGGTGTGAGCTTGGAATGGATTGAGCCAGCCGGTACTGTCACCTTGCAGCGAAAGTGGACATTAGAGGGAAAATCGGTAACCGAGCAATTGGAATTAACCCCTTCATTTTGTGAAAAACCGTCTCTCGATATGGACAATATTTTAGAAGGTGAGTCGAGAGCCTTTATTCAAGAGCGCTTACCTTCTACTTTACTCCCATTTTTTATCTACGATGCTGAACGGGTGCAGCAACTGGCAGAGGCAAACCGTGAAGGTCAGATGCAGCAGATGGAGCAATTGCTTGATTTGGTCAATGTAGATGTCATTAGCGAATATCTAGGGAAGAACCTTGCGGTTTGGAAACGGGAGTCTGGTGATGCCAACCAGTACCAAGTTGATCAACAACGCCTGGAGTTGGAAGCAGTGGAGGCCGAGCGCATGAGCTTCCAACAAAAAAAAGAGGAAATTGAAGAGGATTTAGCAATGCTCACGACTCGTATTGCACGGGTTGATGTCGCGTTACAAGCAAAACGGCAATTTGCACTGCAAACAGAGGCTGCTGAACTCACGGTGAATCGAACTTCGATTGCTCACCAGCTAGAAGAAAAATCGCAAACATTTTTCACAGAACTAACCCGCGAAGCACCATTGGCTTTAAGTGCCAATTGGATGCGGCAAGCGATGACGGAATTAGAAAAAATCGTCAAACATCCGAATCGGCGTTTGAATGATGAAATCGACAAAATACTCAAAGACCTGCCAAAGCGCGTGTTGTTTGATCCTCCCAAGTTGCCATTCAATCGTGAAGATATGGGTGCATTGGCACGCAAGTTAGACAAAGTAATACGTTCTTATCAACCGGATGTGGAGGATATGACCGAGGGCTTATTCCACCTTAGTCCGTCCCGTGCTGAAGAGCTGTTAGAAATCGTACGTGCGTATGCGGTGGATGTACGCATTGCATCGCAATGGGCTAATAATTTATTGGAAATTCGACGGCTAAAAACCGAATTAAAAGATATAGAGCGCAAATTGAATGATGTTTCCAACCTAGCACCTACAGAACGGGTACAGTTTGAACAAAAAGCCAATGAACGCGCTCATTTGGATTCCCAGCGTGCAGAGCTACAACGCAAACTGGGTGCTATGGAAGAGCAAATCAATGCGTCAAATCGCAGCTACAACCATAAGCAAGATACGTTGCGTCAAAGCGAACGCGCTTGGAATGAGGCCCAAGTTGCACAAGGAAAATTGGGTTTGGGGCAACGTCTTAAAAAATCATTGGAAATTTACCGCGAACTCCTGAAAACACGCCGCCGCCGCGAAATTGAGGAAGCAATCAATATCCGCTTTCGTGATCTCATGACATCACACGGTTTAATCCATCGTATTCAGGTGAAAGAGGATTTCTCTTTGCATTATGAAGACATGCAAGGAGTTTCTATTGGCATGGGGAATATATCAGCAGGTATGAAGCAATTAGTAACGCAGGCCTTGCTGTGGGGTTTGAAGGATGTTGCACACCGGGATGCACCCGTGATCGTAGATACACCACTGGCACGAATTGATCGTGAACACCAGAATAATCTCATTACCCGTTATTTTCCCCATGCAGGGCGACAGGTGATTGTGTTACCAACGGATTCTGAATTAGATCGAGAAAAATACGATCTGATTCGCCCTTATGTTTATCGTGAATACCGACTCGAAAACCAAGCGGGTGATGCAACTCAAGTACAAGAGGGTGGGTATTACTGATGGCAAAAATTTACACATCGCAAGCTGATGAGGAGACCATTGGCTTGGTATTGCGCAAAGGTTTTCGTGCTTCAGGCCCCAAATGGACGGTGTTACGCTTGGCTTTGGCTCTTTCTCTTCGCCAGAATAAAGTACCCGATGAATCATTCGACCAAATCGAACAAGGCAAGGGTAGTGAATACACGCTGGAGGTTGTCAATGGCAGGAGTCAAAAAGAAACCAATAGCTTTGCCGATGCATTTTGTGCCTTACTATCGGTACGGCATCAAGTTGATTTGTTTGCAGATGAACCGCTCTTTACCCGCTTGATGCAACGCCATATCCGCCGTGGACTCAAAGAAATACAAGCAACTTGGCGCGAGTCGCATGATTTTCATGAATTTTTATTTCAAGAACTGTTTGCGGGGCAATCCACCAACTTAACACCAGAATCGGAGAAAAAATCAGAATTGGTTTTGGTGCAGGCTTTGGCGGAATTAGGCTTCAAAGCAGAAATCACCGAGCAGCATGATGGCCCCCGCGTGATGCGCTATACCGTGCGACTTGCCGATGCAGAGGATTTTGGAAAACTCGAACGCCGATTAGATGATTTGGCATTTACTCTCGGTCTCAAAGAGATAGGTGTGTTCATGGCCGCTGCCGGATCACCTAAAACCGTGTGGTTGGATGTTCCACTTCCACCACTATCGTGGCGAAGCCAAGGAGCGGAAGCCTTATCTGCTTGGAAAACCCACGCCCCTGCTGCTGGTTTACCAATATTGCTGGGAGTGGATGCAGTTGGTTCTATGGTGGTACGCGATTTGGTAGAAGCTCCCCATTTACTGGTAGCAGGAACCACTGGGAGTGGCAAAAGCGTGTGCCTACACCACATTCTGTTATCAATGATGCTAACCCGCAGTCCACAGCAAGTGCAATGGGTATTGATTGACCCTAAACGGGTTGAAATGACGGTTTATAGCAATGTTGCTCATTTACATACGCCGATTGCAACAGATGGTGCAGAGGCAGTACGTGTTTTGCAAGGCATTGTTAACGAAATGACTGAACGCGAAAAATTACTAGCCAATCGTTCTGCACGAGATTGGGCTGGTTTGGGTGCTGATGCACCTCCTCGGCTGGTCGTGGTGGTAGAAGAGTTGGCCGCTTTATTGGCACAAAATCCCGAAGCGGAAACACCACTGGTAATGTTAGCGCAAAAAGCCCGCGCTACAGGGATTCATCTAATACTGGCAACCCAGCGTCCTGATTCAGCAACATTCAGCGGCTTGTTACGCAGCAATATTCCATCACGCATTGCATTGACCGTTCAAAAATCCGCAGAATCAAAAATCGTACTGGACGAAATCGGCGCAGAAAAGTTATTGGGCAAAGGGGATATGCTAGTTAAATGGTTAGGAACACCGTTGCAGCGCGTGCATGGTTTGCATATTCGACTTAGCGATATGGCAACCTTATTTCAACAATCAGTAAAAGGAGTTCGTTCATGATGAATGTAACGGTTGAACTATTTGCTCCTTTATTTTTGTCGATAGACCGCGTGGGTCCATTTCAGCAACGCATGGAAGTGTTTGATTTCACCGATTCTGATAACGAACCTTGTAATGCTTATTTGATGGTTTCCAAGAACGGGCGCGGTAAAACCACTGCCATGGAACTCATGGCGGCAATGATGGGAATGCTGGGCAAGTTTGAATCCACCGAATTGGGCATTGAAGACCTTGACCGTGGTTTGGGGCGGGCTCAATGGGATATTAAAGTCACGTTGAACACCAATGGTCGCCAAGAAACAGTAATCTTATCTTTATTGGCGGGGTGGATGGATGCAGAAACGACACTGAAGTTTTGGTCATCTGACGAATTACAAATGCACGGTGCTACGGCTTGGCATCGCTTTGGTTTTGTACGTGGTATCAAAGGAGGACGCTATCACCTTGTAGGACGAAATAACGATTGGGTGCAAAACTTTAATGCTTTAATTGATGGTAGCCGTGGGGACAGATTGACCAGTTTTGATGGGGATGCACTTACTTATCCTACATTGATTTATTTTTCAGCGTACCGCAACATTGTGCGCTTGGATGTGACTGAACGCGCCATTGTTGCCCCACGGGACTGGAATTATCAACCAGTACACATATTTGACATCGAAGGACAAGATTGGCGTAGTTCACTCGATAACCTGCTGGTGTGGTTGAAATGGTTGGACGATGGGCGTTTTGAAGATGCCGTCACAGCGATTAACGAACGGGTATTCAAGGTGGGTGATCCTCAGCTTGATTCTGGAAAATACCTCAAAGGGGTACGGAAAGAACCCCCTGAAGCTATCGTGGTATCTGAAAATCAAGAACACCGACTAGATAAACTTTCCAGTGGTGAAAAGAGCTTGGTACAACTCTACCTGCGTTTGGGTGCGCACATGACGCATAACACCATCGTGTTAATAGATGAACCCGAGGTGCATTTGCATCGCAATTTGCAATACGAAACCTTGTTTGAGTTATTGCTGCTTGCAAAAAAGAACTACCCCCATGTTAGTGTTTTCATGGCGACTCACTCTGAGCGTTTAATGAAAGCATTTGCATTGGATCAGGTTGAAGAAAATTTAGTCAAAGGAGCCTACATCATTGAAACACCCGAAGAGGAAGCAAGGGCTGAGGCCATTGCAGAAACTGCAAGAGGGAAAGAGAAGGCATCGTAATGGGCGCTATTAAGAACAAAAACAAACAGGGACTTCAAACACCGAATCGCTTTTTTGCTCGCTACAGCGGCGTGCCAGTGGTGTATGTGGAATCCGAGGAAGATTGTTATATTTTTGGAGAATGTTGGTTTAAAGAGCAACTTTCCCGCCTTGAATTTCAACCGGTAGGAAATCGGCACGCAGGCGATGCAACAACCGGTTGCAAAGCAGTTATCCGTGCAGTGGATGAAGAGCGACTATCTGGGAATCTAGCTTGGGG
The DNA here is from genome assembly GCA_039798085.1 of Pseudomonadota bacterium. GTDB lineage: Bacteria > Pseudomonadota > Gammaproteobacteria > Burkholderiales > Burkholderiaceae_C > Allorhodoferax. The sequence goes on along the minus strand of JBDKGR010000053.1, from coordinate 768 downwards.
TATTGTCGATAGGGATACGGTGATGAGCGAAGACCGCTGGGATTTGGTTCACGAAACAGACGATAGTCGTTTTGATGAGGCAACCCCCTTCGGTCAATTCATCAAAGTTTTACGGCGTTGGGAGGTTGAAAGTTATTTGATTGATGGTGATTTGTTAGAGCAATACCGCAGTGAACTTTCAATGACCCTTCCTCGCCCATCTTCACAGATATGGGATGAACTATTAGCAGATTGCCAAGCATTGATTCCCCATGCGGCTTTAAATGCAACATACCATTGCTACAGAAAATCAGGTCTAGCCGATGGTAGTACCAACCAATTCCAAAATCGGGATACTGTTGAATCACAATTGATTGAAAAAATCCTCACTTCTTTAGCGACATACCATCCAGATTGTCGTCACCAGTATTCCCGCCACTTAGGTCAAGTGGAGGCGTTTGATACCACTCATTCACCATCTGAACTTCGTGTCTACGATTTACTAAGACGAGTACATGGAAAAGCCGTCTTATCCCGATTCAAAAATCGCCACAAGATCAAGGATGATTTTCGAGGTTCCCTGGCTTCGCGCATCAAATCCGTAGGACGTGTTCCTCAAGAATTGCATGATTTTGTGCAATTTGCAATAACCCATTAAATCCCCATGCGCATTGACCAATTATTGGTAGCTCGGCAACTCGCCAGCACCCGCTCCCAAGCCCAACGCCTGATTGCCGATGGCGTTGAATGGTTGCAAGACCCGCTCACCGCCACCTGGAAACGTATCCA
>JBDKGR010000052.1:0-16447 GCA_039798085.1 Pseudomonadota bacterium | reverse complement strand
GCATCGCCCACAAGCGTTTGGGTTTCATTTCTAGCCCGATGAGGAAGAGCAACAGCACGATACCAATCTCGGTAAACTGGCGCACGCCCTCGACCTCGGTGGTGACGGAAGACCCCGGCGTATGGGGGCCCAGAATCACCCCCGTCACCAACAGCCCCAAAATAGAGCCTAAACCCAAACGGCGAAACACCGCCACCGCCACCGCCGCGACCATCAGCAGCAATACCGCTGAATAAATAAAAGAATGGGGGTCCATAATTCACCTTAGCCCAGTATTTCTAACAAAGTGGTATGCCAAATTTTGGGATCAATGCACCCCATCTTTTTGCCCAATCGAGCCTTGTCAACGCAGCGCAGTTGGTCAAGCAAAATGCGTGCATTTTTCTGTTGAAACACCACTTCAGGACGACAACCGAGCGCCTGACCTGCGTCAATTCGTTCTACCATAACCACTCACTATCATCTGTGATGCAAATTTCATCCCAATCATTGGTTTCTATTCTTACTTCGGAAGTAAACCAATCTACACGTTCTTTGTGTTTAACGGGTTGAATCACAATTTTCACTTCTTGCGGTTGCGCACCATGTTCCTGATTTTCAATTTGGGGCATGATTCACAACACCACAGGTTCTGGCTCTAGCCAAACGCCAAAGCGCTCTTGCACACTGGTTTGAATCGCTTGGGCGAGTTCCATGATTTCGTTCCCCGTGGCGTTGCCGTGATTCACCAGCACCAATGCCTGTTTTTCGTAAACACCAGCATTGCCATTGCCGTTGCCGTTGGCGAGAGTTTTTCCCTTCCATCCACAAGAATCTATCAGCCAGCCCGCAGCCAGCTTGCATAGTCCGCTACCTAATAGATAGTGAACGAGCTTTGGTTCTTTGGCGATAATCTCCGCACATTGTTCGGGGGTGACGGTCGGGTTTTTGAAAAAACTGCCCACATTGCCAATCACAGCAGGGTCGGGCAACTTGGCGCGGCGCACTTCGCAGACCCAATCAAAAATCTGGCGAGCGGTGGGATTTTGGCAGTTCTGGGCTGCCATTTTGCGTTCAATGTCGGCATAACCCAGTACGGGTTTCCACACCGCGTGTTTGGGCAAAGCAAAGCGCACCCGCACAATGGCGGCACGATCTTTTAAGCGATTTTTGAACACCGAATCGCGGTAACCAAACGCACATTGTGCAGCGTTGAAGGTGAATGTTTCACCCGTTTGCAAGTCGATAGCGTCCAATGAATGAAAACGGTCTTGCAATTCCACGCCATACGCGCCGATGTTTTGCACGGGCGCAGCGCCTACCGTCCCCGGAATCAGCGCCATATTTTCCAGCCCCACATAGCCTTGTGCTAGCGTCCATGTCACCCAATCGTGCCAAAGTTCACCGGCTCCGGCTTCCACAATCCAGTATTTTTCGGTTTCTTCGATGAGTCGGCGACCTTGGATTTCCATTTTCAAAACCAGTGCCTGCACATCACGGGTTAGCACGATATTGCTACCACCACCAAGGACAAATTTCGGTTTTTTCGATGCCAATCCATATTCCGCATCTGCCAAAAGGGAGTAAAGATCGGCTTCGCTGCGAATTCGCACCAGCGCGTGGGCGTTGGCGGCGATGTGGAAGGTATTGCTGGATTGGAGGGGAGTGTTTTTCTCGATTAACATTCCGGCATTCTCTCATTTAGGAAACACAATAATGCCCTCATTCGATACCGTCTGTGAAGCCGATATGGTCAATGTCAAAAATGGCGTGGAAAACACGACCAAAGAAATCGGAACTCGCTTTGATTTCAAAGGCACTTCGGCTGCCATTAGCATCAAGGATAAGGAAATCACCGTCATTGGCGATGCCGATTTTCAGTTAGAACAAATTTTGGACGTGCTGCGCAACAAGCTCACAAAGCAAAAGGTCGATGTACGATTCCTCGACATTGGCGATATGCAAAAAATGGGCGGCGATAAAGTCAAGCGCGTGGTGAAAGTGCGCAATGGCATTGAATCCGAATTGGCGAAAAAAATCCAACGCCTCATTAAAGACAGCAAAATGAAAGTACAAGCCGCGATTCAAGAAGAAAAAGTCCGCATCACCGGAGCCAAGCGCGACGATTTGCAAGCAGCTATGGCACTGTTGCGCAAAGAAATTACCGACGTGCCTTTGGATTACAACAACTTCCGTGATTGAAAGCGAAACCGATTACGAAAATTTGCAAGCACTGTGGGCCGATTTGGAATCGGGCTTGGGTATTATTTTGTCCTACCCCGAAAAAACCAGTCAGTTTGCACAGCGCGTGGAGCAATATGCCCATTGGATAGAACATCTCCTCACGCAGGATGCGGATGCGGGCTTGTATATTTTGTTTCAACTGGCGGGCAACTCCTTTGTAGGCTATAGCACAGCTCACGCGCTGATTTGTGCCGTTCTTGCGTATCTGGCCGCACAGAAATTGGAGATTGAACCCGCCCCCCGCACTTCCTTGGTTCATGCCGCACTCACCATGAACGTCAGTATGACCGCCTTACAAGATGCACTCTCAACACAAGCCGAAAGCCCCACACCAGAGCAACTCCACGCCATTGCCAATCATCCCCAGCAATCCGGTGCTCTCCTGCGTATGCTGGGCGTAGAAGACCCGATATGGCTCCATCTGGTCACCCAACATCACCAAGAAGCCTCCCAAGAGGAAACGCAAGCATCCACAAAAGAATCAACAAAAAAATTCACAAAAGAATCAACCCAAAAAGATTTCTTATTGTCGATTTTGAATGCGGTTGATCGGTATGCTGCGATGATTAGCCCGCGTATCTCCCGCCCCGGACGCAGTGCGGTGGAGTCGATTCGTGCCATCCACAGCGCGATTGGTTTTGTTTTGGTGCGAGCCGTAGGTGTTTATCCGCCCGGAACGTATGTGCAACTCAGCAGCAAAGAACTGGCGGTGGTGATACGACGCACCAATCCCAACACCCATCCCGATGTAGCAATTATCAGCACCCCCGAAGGCGAACTACTTTTTATGCCACGGATTCATTCCAGCCGGAATCCGCCTTACATTGAATCGGCACTTTCGGCTTCTACCGTGCGGGCGCGTCTCCCCCATTTTCGGATTTTGCAGTTGTATCTATGACATCTTCACGGAGGTTATCCCAACATAACCCGTGCAAACTTCCGTTTCCCGACTTGCACCACATAAGTCCCTGCGCCGAGTTTCAAGCCTTTATCGCTGACCACGTTGGAATCCACGCGCACGCCGCCGCCGTCGATTAAACGGTTGCCTTCGCCGCTGGAAGCTGCCAAGCCCGCTGATTTCAACAACGCAGCAATGCCTACGTGCGCACCATCCGCACCCAAAGGTAGGCTTAATTCGGGGATTTGGTCGGGTACGCCGCCGCGTGAACGGTTAATGAAATCCTGCTCTGCCACATCCGCTGCCGCTGCGCTGTGGAAACGGGCGGTAATTTCTTTGGCGAGCATGACTTTCGCATCTTTGGGATTGCGTCCGGCTTCGACTTCGGCTTTGAGCGCCGCGATTTCTGCCTCCGATTTGAAACTCAACAGCGTGAGCCAGCGCCACATCAACACATCGGAAATGCTCAATATCTTGGCAAACATGGTGTTCGGTTCTTCGCTGATGCCGATGTAGTTGTTTTTGCTTTTCGACATCTTTTCCACGCCATCCAAGCCTTCCAGCAGCGGCATGGTCAAAATGCACTGGGGTTCTTGTCCGTATTCGGCTTGCAGCGTGCGCCCCATCAGCAGATTGAATTTTTGATCGGTTCCGCCCAATTCCAAATCGCTGTGCAGCGCGACCGAATCGTAACCCTGCATCAAAGGATACAAAAATTCATGCACGGCAATCGGCGTTCCGGCTTTGAAGCGGTCATGAAAATCGTTGCGCTCCATCATCCGTGCGACCGTATAGCGGCTAGCAAGTTGAATCATGCCGCGTGCGCCGAGGGGGTCGCTCCATTCGCTGTTGTAGCGAATTTCGGTTTTGCTGGGGTCCAGCACCAAACTGGCTTGTTTGTAATACGTTTCCGCATTGATTTTGATTTGCTCGGGCGTAAGCGGCGGGCGGGTGGTATTGCGACCGGAAGGATCACCAATCATGCTGGTGAAATCGCCAATTAAGAAAATCACGGTATGCCCCAAATCTTGTAATTGGCGCATTTTGTTTAATACCACCGTGTGCCCAATGTGAATATCGGGCGCGGTGGGGTCTAGCCCGAGTTTGATGCGCAGAGGTTTTCCGGTGGCTTCGGATTTCACGAGTTTTTTAATCCATTCCTCTTGCGGCAAAAGTTCTTCGCAGCCGCGCAAAGTAATGGAAAGCGCTTCACGCACTGAATCGCTAAGGGGAGGAGAAATAGGGGAGATTGTGTTCATAATTGTGTTCGTAATTGTGTTCGTAAATCAGGAAGTTATACTGGTGAATTGATTTTAGAGGAGACCGTATTTTGAAACTTCCCCTGATTGATGCAATCAATGCGATGGAATACAAGCTACTTTCCGCTCTTGGCTGGATGCAACGTCACCCCAAACATCTGATGGCGGTGGTGACGGCACTGATGGTGGGCGGTACGGGTGCTACGTTTGCGGTGGCATCCTTTGCACCCGATGCCAGCAGCGTGGTACGCACCATAACCGAGAAGGTGACACCCCTTCCCTTATCCGTCCAAGATGATGCACTACAAACCCAAATGCAACGTTTATACCGTTCAGATGTTTCCCAAAAAACCGATACGATTGATACGTTGTTCAAACGTCTGGGTATTGTTGATGCCGAGGCAAGCACTTTTTTTCTGACCGATCGCACCACGCAACACGCGATATTAGGACGAGGGGGTCGGCATATCACCGCAGAAACCAGCGATTCCAATACCCTGCTCAAATTCGTGGCACGCTGGAGTCCCGATGAAGATGGAACTTTCCGGCGATTGACCGTAGAGAAAACCCCCAATGGGTTAGTTTCCCGCATAGAAACCTTGCCGCTTCAACCAGCAACCCGTTTGGCTAGCGGTACGATTGAAAATTCTTTATTTGGAGCTACCGACGAAGCCAGTATCCCCGATGCGGTGACCTTGCAGTTGGTGGATATTTTTTCTGGTGATATTGATTTTCATCGCACCTTGCGCAAGGGTGACCAATTTTCTGTAACCTATGAAACCCTTGAAGCGGATGGCGAACCTTTGCGTACCGGTCGGGTTTTAAGCGCCGAATTCAACAATGGTGGAAAAAGTTTTCAAGCCGTCTGGTTTCAAGAATCACCGACCGCCAAAGGCGCTTATTACAACTTGACGGGGGATAGTCTGCGGCGTGCTTTATTGACATCGCCTATGGAGTTCTCACGCATGAGCAGTGGTTTCAAAATGCGCTTTCACCCCATTTTGCAAACATGGCGTGCGCATTTGGGTGTAGATTACGCCGCCCCCATCGGTACACCCGTGCGCAGTGTGGGCGATGGCATCGTAGAGTTTGCAGGCGTTCAAAGTGGGTACGGTAATGTAGTCACCGTCAAACACCATAACGACACAGAGACCGTCTATGCCCATTTAAGCCGTATTTTGGTTAAAAAAGGAGCGCGTGTCAGCCAAGCCCAACATCTAGGGTTGGTAGGACGCACCGGATGGGCAACAGGCCCCCATCTGCACTTTGAATTCAAAATCAAAGGCGTTCACAAAGACCCCGTGACCGTAGCACGCCAAAGCGAATCTGCCGTACAAGCCATCACCGCCGCACAACGTTCCGCTTTTGACAAAATGGCTGGGCAAGCACGCCTTCAACTGACGGCAGCAGCAACCCTGCGCAGTGCGAGTGCTGAATAAATACATTGGTTTAATGTCCGGCACTTCACTGGATGGAGTGGATGCCGTTCTCGTCGATTTTGGCAATGCCGAGCAACCTCTGCACGTTATGGGGCACTGTAGCTGTCCCTTTCCCGCCGCATTGCGCGATGAATTTTTAGCACTCAACACCTCTGGCAACCACGAATTGCACCGCGCGGCATTGGCTGGTAATGCCTTGGCATGTCTGTATGCCCAACAGGTTCAGATACTGCTGCAACAGTGCAACATCCAACGCGATACCGTGCAGGCGATCGGCGCACATGGACAAACGGTACGCCATCGTCCCCAAGCATTTGATGGCACGGGATACACCGTACAAATCAACAATCCGGCATTGCTTTCCGAACTCAGTGGCATCACCGTAGTCGCCGATTTTCGCAGCCGCGATGTAGCCGCAGGGGGGCAGGGTGCACCTTTGGTTCCGCCCTTTCATCAGGCATTTTTTGCCCAACCCGATCGGGCGGTAGCCGTGTTGAATTTAGGGGGCATTGCCAATGTCACGCTCCTGAATCCCCTGCAAACTGCATTACAAGGGTTTGATTGCGGACCCGCTAATACTTTGATGGATATTTGGTGTCAGCGTCACACGGCACAACCGTTTGATGCGGGGGGGGCATGGGCGGAAGCGGGCAATATCCACCCTGTATTGCTGAATCGTCTATTAGACGAAGCCTATTTCACCCAAGCCCCCCCCAAAAGTACGGGGCGCGATTGGTTCAACGGCGATTGGTTGGCGCACAAAATGGCGGGGTTGGAATCACTTGCTGCGCAGGATGTGCAAGCCACGTTATGCGAACTCACCGCCATCACCAGCGCTCGCAGTGTGTTGCAAAACCAACCGGAATGCGCAAGCCTCATCGTATGCGGTGGTGGGGCATACAACACCTATTTGATGCAGCGTTTACAGGCTTGGTTACCGTTGTGTGAAGTCGTGTCATCGGCGGCATTCAACCTGCCCCCCACGCAGGTGGAAGCGGTTGCCTTTGCATGGTTAGCCCGTCAAACCATGAACGGACAAACATCCAGCCAACCTAGCGTAACGGGCTCACGGGGGAGCCGGATACTAGGGGCGATTTATCCATCATCGCCCGCATCCACCCTTCCCCAATGGATGCGCCAAAGCGTTTAACCAAGCGCTCTGCTACGTTTTCTTTGCGGGTGTAATCCACAATATCCTCGGCTTTGACGACTTCACGGGCGACAAAATCGAGGCTACCTAATTGATCCGCTAAACCGATTTCTACCGCTTGCTGCCCCGTCCAAAACAAACCGCTAAAGGTTTCGGGGGTTTCTTTGAGGCGTGTACCGCGTCCTTTTTTTACCACCCCAATAAATTGCTGGTGAATTTGGTTCAACATGGCTTGGGTATAGAGGCGTTGCCGCTCGGTTTGGGGGCTGAAGGGGTCTAAAAAGCCTTTGTTTTCTCCGGCCGTCATGAGTCGGCGTTCAACCCCGATTTTGTCCATCAATCCGGTAAATCCAAAACCATCCATGAGTACACCGATACTGCCCACAATACTGGCTTTATCCACAAAAATTTTGTCCGCCGCCACGGCAATATAGTAAGCCGCCGATGCACAAGTTTCTTCTACCACCACGTAAACGGGTTTTTTGTGCAGAATTTTGAGCCGGTAAATTTCATCGTTGATGATACCCGCCTGCACCGGACTACCACCCGGAGAATTGATAAGCAGCACAATCGCACTGGCATTTGTATCCTCAAACGCACTGCGCATAGCATCTAGGGTGAGGCTGGCACTGGCTTCGGCTCCCGCAGCAATCTCGCCTTCAATGCGAATCACGGCGGTATGTGCGCCGGCGGTCACGCTGCCATCTGCCGTACCGCCTTTGTGCATCGACATCCAAATAATCAATACCAAAAGTACCAACCAAGCAACGCGAACGCTGTTACGCCAACGCCGTGCCGAACGATGCTCGGCAATCGCCTCCATTGCCAATTTTTCCAAAATGTTGGAATTGGCATTTTGGGCGGTTAATTTATCCGTTGATTCTTTTGGTTCTTTTAATTCAGTCATAGTTCAATCATTCCATTTTTCATTGTTAGCTATTATTTATTCGTAGCGATTAACCATTGGTGCAATGCAGGCACCGAGTGCGCAATAAAAAGAGGATGCAATGGAATCAATGTTTCCGGGGTATGAGCACCGTAACTAACCCCCACGCTAGGACATCCGGCGTTCAGTGCCATTTGCAAATCGTGCGTGGTATCACCCACCATCAATACGCGCTTGGCGGGAATATCAAATTCATCCATCAACTCCCGTAACATCAGTGGATGGGGTTTTCCTGCCGTTTCATCTGCCGTGCGGGTACTATCAAACAACGTACCCATGCTGGATAAACGCAAGGCTTCATTCAAACCGCGTCGGCTTTTTCCGGTTGCCACGGTCAGAATATATCCTTGTGCTTTCAGGTCATGCAACATCGCTTCCACCCCTTCAAAAAGGGGAATATCGTGCTGGTGCTTAACATAGTAATGGCGATAACGATCACCCAATTCGGGGTATTTTTCTGGCGGAACATCGGGGGCAGCATGGGCTAATGCTTGCATCAATCCCAAACCAATAACCCAATTAGCAGCGGCATCGCTGGGTTTTTTTCCGCCCACATCCATCACCGCCTGCTGAATGCTGCGCACAATGATGGCGGTGGAATCAAACAAGGTTCCATCCCAATCAAAGGCAATTAAATCGAATTGTTTCATGGTGTTGGCGGAAAGGTTTGGACGGCAAATTGGGCTAATTCCGTAGGCAAAAGGGCTTCCAATGCCAACGGCGCTCCGGTTGCGGGATGTCGGCATTTCAAATTCCAAGCGTGCAAAAACATACGCTTCAAGGGTACGCCATTTTGGGCTCTTGCTAACGCTTTGTTACAATCAAAATCGCCGTATTTATCGTCACCAAGGATGGGCATTCCCTCCCCCGCTAGATGAACGCGAATTTGGTGTGTGCGTCCGGTTTTGATAGTCACTTCCAATAACGAATAAGCCACTCCCACGGCACGTACCTTGACCAAGGTCAGCGATGGCATTCCATCGGGATCATCGGGCGTGGTAATCCGAACGCGCCGCTCGCCACTTTCCAGTAGAAATTTATGCAGAGGTCGATCCAATACCCGCTTATTGGCAGGCCATTGCCCGCGCACCAAGGCGAGATAGACTTTCCCGGTTTGGCGTTCACGGAACTGGTCTTGCAGATTTTTCAAGGCACTGCGTTTTTTTGCCACCAACAAAATCCCGCTGGTTTCACGGTCAAGGCGATGCACCAATTCCAGAAATTCGGCTTTGGGGCGGGCGATACGTAACTGTTCAATCACGCCAAAGCTCACACCCGATCCACCATGCACGGCAATTCCGGCGGGTTTATTCAGGGCGATCAGGTAATCATCTTCGTATAAAACCGCAAAATCCCGAACGGGGGTATGCGCGGCAACCATTGCGGTCATGGCTTGCGTTTTTTCGGCAGCGCGTTCCGATGTGCGAATGGGCGGAACACGCACCACATCGCCCGCTTGAACCCGTGAATCGGCACTGGATCGTCCTTTGTTGATACGTACTTCGCCGCTGCGAATAATGCGGTAAATATGGGTTTTGGGAACGCCTTTGAGATGGCGCATCAGATAGTTGTCTAAACGCTGTCCAGCTTCCTCTTCTCCTATCGTCAAGGACTGAACCTGTAGAGGCGTTACGACGGGCGTTGCGAAGGGCGTTGCCGCTGGTATAGAGGGATTGACCCGTATAATGTGATTCACTGGTGATGTGTTGTAAGTGGTTGATTTGAATTATTTTGAATTGTCTGGAGTTTAGTGGACAAGCCGCTTGCAACCATGCCGGAAGGTCGATGCCACTGGGGGTTATCCTCAGTCAAAGTCGATAAATCGAAATACTGATTCGGAATACCCACAATCCCATCCACGCGCCTATGCCTTGGTTTCGTATTTGAACCTAGGTTCTCCGGCAATTCCAGCAATTCCAGCTCATTTTGATTCATCGCTTCAGGCATCTTTGCCCATTGCCCGTAAAGGGCGTGTTACTGTTATGAACGAAGAATAAAGGTGCAATCCATGAAACGGATGCTTATCAATGCCACGCAGGCTGAAGAACGCCGCTTGGCGATTGTCGATGGACAAAAACTGCTCGATTTTGAACTGGAAATTGAAGGACGCGAACAACGTAAAGGAAATATCTACAAAGCCATTGTGACCCGTGTGGAGCCTTCACTAGAAGCCTGTTTTGTCGATTATGGCGAAGATCGCCACGGTTTTTTGCCTTTCAAAGAAATTGCCAAGTCCTATTTTCAATCCGGCGTACCCACGAACCAAGCCCGTATTCAAGACGTTATCCGTGAAGGTCAATCGCTACTCGTTCAAGTAGAAAAGGAAGAACGCGGCAACAAAGGCGCTGCCCTCACCACCTTTGTCAGTTTGGCGGGGCGCTATGTCGTGTTGATGCCCAACAATCCACGCGGTGGCGGTGTGAGCCGACGCATTGAAGGCGATTCCCGCGCTGAGTTGAAAGAAGCACTCGATCAACTCGAATACCCCAACGGAATGTCCATCATCGCCCGTACCGCTGGCATTGGTCGTACCGCGCCCGAGTTGCAATGGGATTTGAATTATTTGCTCAAATTGTGGAGCGCGATTGACGGCGCAGCGCAAAACGGTAAAGGTTCGTTCTTGATTTACCAAGAATCCAGCTTGGTGATTCGTGCTATCCGCGATTATTTCAATAACGAAATTGGCGATATTCTCATCGACACCGATGATGTATTTGAACAAGCCCAGCAATTCATGGCACACGTCATGCCCGAGCACGCTGCCAAGGTCAAGCGTTACCGCGACGATGCCCCGTTGTTTAGCCGTTTCCAAATTGAACACCAAATTGAATCCGCCTATGCCCGCGAAGTCAAACTCCCTAGCGGCGGCGTGATTGTGATTGACCATACCGAAGCCTTGGTATCGGTGGATGTCAATTCGGCACGCGCCATCAAAGGTGGAGACATCGAAGAAACCGCCACCCGCACCAACTTGGAAGCGGCGGATGAAGTGGCACGCCAAATGCGTTTGCGCGATTTGGGCGGCTTGATCGTCATCGACTTTATCGATATGGACGAAACCAAAAATCGCCGTGAAGTCGAAAACCGCCTACGCGATGCCCTACGCCAAGACCGTGCCCGCGTACAGTTTGGCACGATCAGCAAATTTGGTTTGATGGAAATGAGCCGCCAACGCCTGCGACCGGCTTTGTCAGAAGGCGCGTCCATTCCCTGCCCGCGCTGCGGTGGTCATGGGCATATCCGAGATACCGAATCCAGTGCCTTGCAGATTTTGCGCATCATTCAAGAAGAATCGCTCAAAGACAGTACCGCCGCCGTGTTGTGCCAAGTTCCGGTGGAAGTGGCTTCCTTCTTATTGAACGAAAAACGCTCGGAAATCGCCAAAATCGAACTCAAACAGCGCATTAACGTGCTGCTGGTTCCGAATAAAACGCTGGAAACACCGCACTACAAGCTCGACCGCTTGAAACACGATGATCCGCGTTTGGAAAATATCCAAGCCAGCTACAAATTGGCGGAAGAAAAAGACGAATCCACCAGCATCACCAAACGTTCGCAAGAGCCGACCAACAAGCAAACACCGGTGATTAAAGGCGTGTTGCCGGATGCACCCGCGCCTTTGGCTGCACCGCGCCCCGCTGCCCCTGTAGCAGTGGTGAATGCACCCGTCGCCCCAACCACAGCGGCTACAGCTACAGCTACAGCTACAGCGACTATCAACACGGTGAGCAATTCCCAGTCACCAACGGATGAATCACCAGTGCCTAAAGGCTTTTTTGCTTGGATGAAACGGGTCTTCTGGGGTGATGAACCGCAACCGCTGAAAAACAATCAAACGACCACAACCACAGCAGCGACAACGCTCACCGCTGCTTCCCCGACCGTTGTCACCACGATTGTGCCCGTCGCAGCGCTGCCCGTAACCAGCCCCTTGCCCGCCAATGGGGGACGCAATAATCCCAACAACCCCAATCGCCAACCCCGCAATAGCGGTAGTAATGGAAACGGTGGCAACGGTGGGAAACCAACCGAGGGACGCAACAATGCACCCCGCAATGGTGAAAATCGTGAAAACCGCGAAAATAATCGCAATCCACGCAACAATCCACGCCAAGGAGATGAGGCAGCACCGTTGCCCCGTCCACCACGCCCACCGCGTCCGCCACGCCAACCACGTCCTGAAGTTGCGGCTTCCGTAGAAGCCGTATTGACCACCCCCGTGGTAGAAGCGATTGCGGATATAAACGCTGTAACGCCCGTCCAATCTGCACAGGTTGCTACTGAAATAATAGCATCCAACGCAGATACTACCAACGCCCCGACCGAATCAGCACGCGAGCCGCGTGAACGTCGCAGCCGCGATTTGTATGGACGCGACCGTGGTAACCGCAATGGCAAACGGGGCAATAACGGTAACAATGCGCAACCTGCGGTAGTTGATGCTGCGCCAGCGGTGGTTGAAGAAATTCAGACACCTGCTATTGCTGTTGTTGCTGTTGCTGTTGCTGTTGCTCCTACCAGTATTGCTGATGTTGTGGCTGATATTGTGGCTAATGTTGAGCCGATTATTCAACCGATTGCCGAACCGGTGGTTGAATCCGTGGTTGAGCCGATTGTTACTCCCATTGCTATCGTAGAAGTTCCCGCAGTAGTACCCGTACCAACCCCCGTACCGCCATCGAATGAACCCTACGTTTTACCCGTAGCAGCGTTGCACGCCATCGCCCACGCGGTAAATCTGCAATGGGTGAATTCGGATGCGGATAAAGTAGCGGCTATTCAAGCGGCTATTGCGGCAGAACCCAAGGTGATTCACGTTCCGCGTGAACGCCAAACTCCTGCGCCCATCGACACGCGCCCCTTGATTCTGGTAGAAACAAAGCGCGATTTACACGATATTACCCTTCCTTTTGAAATAAATCCTTAATTTTCTCTATTTCATTTCTTATGGCACGCACCCTGTACGACAAACTCTGGGACGAACACGTCGTCCACACCGAGGAGGATGGCACGTCTGTTCTCTATATTGATCGGCATCTGGTTCATGAGGTAACCAGTCCCCAAGCGTTTGAGGGGCTACGCCAATCCAATCGCAAGGTGTGGCGCGTGAGTTCCATCGTGGCAACCGCCGATCACAATACCCCCACCACGGGTTGGGAATTGGGTTACGACGGCATTACCGACCCCACGAGCAAAGAGCAAGTCACGACGCTGGATAGCAATATCCGCGAATTCGGGGCAGCAGCGTACTTTCCGTTTTTGTCGCAACGCCAAGGCATTGTTCACGTTATCGGGCCTGAAAACGGTGCGACTCTGCCCGGCATGACCGTGGTGTGCGGCGATTCGCACACTTCCACACACGGCGCGTTTGGCGCGTTGGCACACGGCATTGGCACGAGCGAAGTGGAGCACGTTATGGCGACGCAAACGCTATTGGCGAAAAAAGCCAAAAATATGCTCATCAAGGTTGAAGGCACGGTTGCCAAAGGCGTGACGGGCAAAGATATGGTGCTGGCCATCATCGGCAAAATCGGCACAGCGGGCGGTACGGGCTACACCATTGAATTTGGCGGTTCGGCGATTCGTGCGTTGAGCATGGAAGGTCGCATGACCGTCTGCAATATGGCAATCGAAGCGGGCGCACGCGCGGGTTTGGTGGCGATTGATGAAAAAACCATTGCGTATGTCAAAGGTCGCCCCCTTGCTCCGACCCTCGCTGCGGAGTGGGATTTAGCGGTTGCTCATTGGAAAACGCTCCATTCGGATGCGGGTGCGCATTTTGATGTGGTCGTGGAACTGGATGCGACCCAAATCGTGCCGCAAGTCACATGGGGCACATCGCCCGAGATGGTGTTGGGTGTGGATGCCCGCGTCCCCGATCCTGAAAAAGAAAAAGATGCCAACAAACGCGGCGCAATCGAACGCGCTTTGCATTACATGGCATTGGAACCCGGCAAGGCGCTGAACGATATTTTTGTCGATAAAGTGTTTATTGGTTCTTGCACCAACAGCCGCATCGAAGATATGCGCGAAGCCGCTGCCATCGTGAAAACGCTGGGGCGCAAAGTGGCAAAAAATATCCAACTCGCGCTGGTAGTTCCCGGTTCGGGCTTGGTGAAAGCGCAGGCGGAGAGCGAAGGATTGCACGAAATTTTCACCGCCGCTGGTTTTGAATGGCGCGAACCCGGATGTTCAATGTGCCTCGCTATGAACGCGGATCGTTTAGAACCCGGTGAGCGTTGTGCTTCCACCAGCAACCGCAATTTTGAAGGTCGCCAAGGCGCGGGCGGACGCACGCATTTGGTCAGCCCTGCAATGGCGGCGGCGGCGGCGATTCACGGGCATTTTGTCGATGTGCGTCAGTTTAGTTAATCGTTTTAGTCGTTTTGAGTTGTTTTAGTCGTTTTTAATCGTTGAATGAAAGGAATACATATGAAATCCAAATCCATTTGGCTCGGCGCTGTATTGGCAGCCGTGATGATTCTCAGTGGTTGCAACACCGTGCGCGGTATCGGGCAGGATGTGCAAAAAGCTGGCTCCTCGATTGAAAACGCGGGCAAGTAATAATAAGGAATCCTGATGCAAGCCTTCACCATTCACCAAGGTCTGGTCGCCCCGATGGACAGGGAAAATGTCGATACCGATGCCATCATCCCGAAACAATTTCTGAAGTCGATTCGCCGCACCGGATTTGGTCAAAATTTGTTTGATGAATGGCGTTATTTGGACGCGGGCTACCCCGGGCAAGACCCAACTAGCCGCCGTCCGAATCCCGATTTCGTGCTGAACCAATCCCGTTACACAGGCGCGTCGATTTTGCTGGCACGTAAAAATTTTGGCTGCGGTTCGTCACGCGAACACGCACCTTGGGCGTTGGAACAATACGGTTTCCGTGCGCTGATTGCGCCCAGTTACGCCGATATTTTCTTTAATAACTGCTTTAAAAACGGTGTATTGCCGATTGTGTTGAGCGAATCCCAAGTCGATTTGCTCTTCCATGAAGCGCTTGCCTTCCCCGGTTATACGTTGACGATTGATTTGGCACGCCAAGTGGTCGTCAAACCGCAGGGCGAAGAAATACCGTTTGACGTGCAAGCCTTTCGCAAATACTGTTTATTAAATGGTTTAGATGATATTGGTTTGACGTTGCGCCATGCCGAAAAAATACGCAGCTTTGAATCTCTGCGTTTAACGCAAAAACCGTGGCTAGCGCACGCCATGACTGCATAAGCAGCTATGAAATTTATAGTAATTAAGTAGTAATTAAGTAGTAATTGAACAATAATTATTGAATAATCGAATCATGAAAATTGCAGTTTTACCCGGTGACGGAATTGGTACAGAAATCGTGGCGGAAGCCGTTAAAGTCTTGAAGGCTTTAGAAATTCCGATGGAAATGGAAACCGCCTTGGTCGGTGGCGTGGCGTATGCCGCACACGGTCACCCTCTGCCCGAATCCACCTTGAAACTCGCCCAAGAGTCCGATGCGATTTTGTTCGGTGCGGTCGGCGATTGGCAATACGACACGCTGGATCGCCACCTGCGTCCTGAGCAAGCCATTTTGGGTCTGCGCAAAAACCTCGGTTTATTCGCCAACTTCCGCCCTGCGATTTGTTACGAGCAACTGGTGCATTCTTCCAGCTTGAAACCGGAAATCGTCTCGGGATTGGATATTCTCATCATCCGCGAATTGACGGGCGATATTTATTTCGGTCAGCCACGCGGTCGCCGTATTGCGACGGATGGACACTTCCCCGGAGCCGAAGAAGCGTTCGACACCATGCGCTATTCCCGCCCTGAAATTGAGCGTATCGCCCACGTCGCGTTCCAAGCGGCGCAAAAGCGCAACAAGCGCGTGACCAGCGTGGATAAGGCCAATGTGTTGGAAACTTTCCAGTTCTGGAAAGACATCATGATCGAAGTCGGTCAACAATATCCCGATGTCGAACTCGACCACATGTACATTGACAACGCCGCCATGCAGTTGTTGAAAGCCCCCAAGCGCTTTGACGTGATTGTGACGGGCAATATGTTTGGCGATATTCTGTCAGATGAAGCCGCTATGCTCACGGGTTCGATTGGCATGTTGCCATCGGCTTCGTTGAACGCGAAAAACCAAGGTTTGTACGAACCCAGCCACGGCAGTGCGCCCGATATTGCGGGCAAAGGCATCGCCAATCCGCTGGCTACGATTTTGAGTGCCGCTATGATGTTGCGCTTCAGTCTGAACCAAGAAGCGGCTGCCCAACGCATTGAAGCAGCGGTGCAAAAAGTGTTACAACAAGGCTATCGCACGGGCGACATTTACAGCGAAGGGTCGATTAAAGTCGGAACCGCAGAAATGGGCGATGCCGTGGTGAAGGCGTTGGCGTAAAACGTTGGTACAAAAAGCACAAAAATAAGGAAGAACAAAATGAAAATCGGTAATTTGGTGGGTTTGGTTGGCTGGCGTGGCATGGTCGGCTCGGTGTTGATGGATCGTATGCAAGCGGAAAACGATTTCGATTTGATCGAACCCGTGTTTTTCTCCAC
>JBDKGR010000051.1:0-16543 GCA_039798085.1 Pseudomonadota bacterium | reverse complement strand
TTAAACCGCTGTGCAAGCTGATGCGGTATTCGACCAAACGCTCAACGCGATGCACCGCCAGCCCGCAGTTGTGCGCAATATCGGTGGCTTTGGAAGCCCAAGGCGACACCGTTCCCAAGCGCGGCGAAACGATGATGGTATGTTGTTCCATCGGGCCTTGGTAGGGGTCGCCGTAGGTGAGCAGGGCAGAGAGTTTTTCAACGAGCGCGGGATCGGGCGCAGTATCGGTTCCGACAAGGTGGACAAATCGCGCCGAGATACTGGAAATTTTGTCGTGAATACCTTGCAAAACGGGCAAAAGCTGCTGAACACGAAAATCGGACAAGGCGTTACCGCCTTCAAAATGGGTGATGTGCTGCTGGGTCACGGGGTAAACCTTGAGAGAGAAAAGGAGAAAAAACGGAAAGAAAATGGCAAAGTGTATGCGCTACATTCGCTACATTAACAAGAACATAAGCGTTACAAGGATTCATCATGCGTGCCGTTGCGGTTTATGAAGCGAAAAATCATTTTTTTCTGCAAAGGCCGTGCATGAATTGAACGTGTGTGGCACAAAACTGACTAAAACAGACAATGGTTTTGGTAACAAATACCACAAAGCATTTAAGATGTACCCATCCCCTGATGTTGCTACTGCTCCAAGGCCTCGCAACGACACAACAACCCAGCCAAACCCTTTAGAGACAACCGCCCCAAACGGTTTGCGCAACAACGCGGTTCCTGACGAAACCACGCTATCAGACCGACTGTTCCAACTGGAGCAGCACAACAACGACATCTTCCGACAGGCATACGCACGCGCTGCGACACCGCAAGCGAAAGAGATGTTGTTGCAAAAGTTTGGGCTGAAAGCTCCTCCCGTAAAAGGCGAGTTGCCTGACAACCAACGCTTGGACAGCTACACCGACAGCATGGGGCGTGAGGTGCGCCACCAAGCGAACCTTGGTGTGAACCGCACCCCTATGAGCGAGAAGGATTGGGTGGCGATTTCTGGTGGAAAATTGCAAGCGTCAAGCGCTCGTGACGAAGTTGGTCGCACCACGCAGACAAACCAATCTGCTGCTACGGACGCTTACAACAAGACCCTCTACGCGCAACAGCGAAAGACCTTCGGTTCCCCCGGTGAGAAGGCAAAAACCCGCGAGATTGAAGAAGCGATTGGTCGTACCGAGGCAGCCAACCAACGCGCGTACCAACAACAAAAAGCGGTTGTTGAGAATATGCGTGCGAAGCTCAAAGACAACAACGCGCTTTTTGACGACCCCATGTTGACGGAAGAGCAACTTCGCACACACCCCACGTTGCGCGAAGCCGAATACAAGTTGGAAGACCTCGCAAAGCAGCTTGTTGTAAAAGACGCTAAACCCATCAGCGATGCGCGGTTCGACGAGTTGATGGGCACGCCTCTTAAAGATAACAACATTGACGCGGCGGAACGTGCTCGCCTGATGGGTAAGTTCCCCGAACTCACAGAGGCTGAGACCGCCGAGCTGACCGCACACGCACCGTACCTGATTGACAGCCTCCGCCTGAAGAAGAAATTGACACCGCGCGACGAGGCCCAGTTGGGTGTAGCCAACGAGCTTATCACCCACGCAGCGCGTGAGAAACAACGTTTCGACAAGTTGAAACCTCAAGCCACCGACGGCGTGAAATACAAGCGCTTTGAACAAGCGTGGGCTGACATACCTGATGCCACGAGAGACGACCCCTTCAACAAGGCGTTGACAACTTCGCTCGCTCCGTTTTACCCCCACCAACATATCGGCGCACAACAACACGACTTGCCAGCGCACGCGCTTGGCTTGCGGCTGTGGGTGGGAAATGGGCTTGATACAAAACGCCCACGCAAAGGCGACAATGGCAAGCTGTACGTCAATCCGACAGGTCACATCCAAGGGCTTGACCGCATGGCTTCGGTGTGGGGTTCTGCATCCAAAGCACGCGATGCTTTGCAGACGACCTATGACATGATGGTGAAGGAGGGGTTAATCCCAGAAGACATCCGCCCAGCTACGAAAGCGCGTATTGACAGCTCAAAGTTGATTCTGTCCCAACAACACTACGCCAACCGCGAACTGGGTAACTTGGTGTTGCAGAACCTGAAACCTAGCGAGTTGGCGAAGATTGGTGGGGGGCTGGAGGGGGCAAAATCTCTCGCCAACCAAATTATTCGCGCGGTGAACGAGCAAAGTGACCCTGACAAGGTGTTCGCCAGCGCCGTGCTGAAATCGCAGTTCGAGAAGTTGTTCGGCGAACGGGCTGAACAAACTCGACAAGCGTTCTGGTTGGCATACAAAGGGCGTGAGCAACGCGCCACTGATGAGGTAATTAAGCAATCTGGCGACGGTGTTGGTGAGGGTGAATCAGGGCGTGTTGAAAGCGTCGTCGGCGAAGACCTTGACGGCAACACAACCATGCGTGACATGGACAATGCCTTTGGTAAAGAGGGCGATGTTCGCACGTCGGATGACGCGGCGTGGGTGCGTGGCGATGATACTGCTGAGTTCAACAACACCGACGGGGATGGTGATGTTGTTGACAGTGACCTTGCCGCCATGACCAACGCAATGGCTCCGACAACTGTCGCTCCACCCAAGGCGAAGTTCCACCACCAGACTAAAGAGAAAAAGGTCAAATATGACCAAAGGGATGGTGGCACAAATCGCCGTCGTTTCCACGACGTGTATGACCCCGGGCAAAAAAAGCGAGTGTCGGCTATCCTTGAAAGTCCGGGGTTCGACGAAGCGAGGTTGAATAGCCTGAAGGAGCAAGACGACCTCAACAACATGGCTTTGCCGTACATCAAGGGTTATGAACACTCGTTTGAGAAGTCAGGGTCGGTAATCCGCCATGAAGAGACGCTGGCAAAAGCGATTGCCGACATCAAAGCGCGTGGCGTGTCTGATGCCAAAGCCGTTGGGTACATCGACTACTTGAAAGAGCAGTTCGGCGTACCGGACATCTACGATGCGGAGAACCCACCGGACAGCGCCCGTCGATTCGACGCTGCTGTCGCTAAAATTGTCAAGCGCTTCAGCCAAGATAGCGACTCGCCTGAAACCAAACTTGAGATTGCAAATGCTAAGAACCTGTATGCCAACAAAGACTGGGTTGAAAAAGAACGTGCGAAGAAGGTGGGGGCTGAACTGGTGTTGGCTGAAATTAGCGCTCGGCGAGAGTTGACTGATACTGAAAAAACCAAGGTTGTGGAGCGAGCGAACCGTCAGTTCAAAGACTTCATGACGACGAGGCAAGACAGTAGGATTGAAGACATTCGCCGCAAAAACCAACCCAACTACGACAAGCTGTTGTCAACGGGATTGAACCCGTACACCAAAGAAGCCTTGGACGAAATTAACAGCAAGCTGTTCGTCATCAAGGAAGAGGCTAAGAACGACGCTTTCAACGATGTCGGTATGCAGATTGATTCGTCGGAGTTCGCCTCGGTTAGCCATGACTCAAGCACCAACTACTGGGCGGTCGCACCGGGTGCGGAGGGTGACCGTAGCCATGCCGCAGTTGGTAGTATTTGGCTGCGTCGAGCGTCTGACGGAAAGGTGTTCATGACCACCGCTGACAAAATCGTTCAGCGGGCACGTAAAGCTATGTTCGCGGCGGGCGAGACCCAGAATGTGAAGGGAGCAAAGGCAACCCACGACCTGTTCCTGCAAGGGTTGGCCATGTTGTTTGAACCTGAAGAGGCTACGGCGAATACGAAATCTTTGGTTGTAACAAAAGACAGCACAACAGGTAAGCTGGGTGTAGAGCGAAAAGGCGAGAGTACGAATATCGACGCGAACGGTGAGGGGTACAGCACCAAAGCAGGTGTGCTGCCTGAAATTGGCATTTTCACCGACACGTTGACTAAGTATCAAATGCGCAACGATTTGAAACTATCGCCTATTGACGCGCTATCAATCCCAGATAGCTTAAAAATTGGCGGCACAACGTGGGGAGAACTGCGTAAGTCCGCACGCGAACGCAATGTTGCCGACGACCGCACGTTCTTGCGCGACAAGCAAAAAGAGTTGGACAAGACCCTTGCCAAACTCGATGAAAAAATGGGGCGCGGTGAGGCTTTAACCGAGATTGAAGATTTTGAGTACGGCAACGCATTGAAAGACCGCGACATTGCCAAGAACGCTTTGCGCTTTGAAGCGTTGAATACAAAAATTAAAGCACTGAAAGCAAAGAGAGACCGCACCGATGTGGAGAACGAAGCGTACTCTGCTGCCAAAGCAGAGCTGGCTAAGTTACATGAGGCTGACAAAGAGCGGCATAAAGCCCTTGACCTTGAAGGTATTGAAAAGCGCATCGCTGCTCAACAAAAAGTTGTGTCGGATATGCGCAACGGTGTGGTAAAAGGGGGCAAACTGTTGGGTGACGGCATTGGTGAGGAGGAAGCCGAGGGTCTTCACGCCCTGTACAAATCGCACATGGGAAAAGGTGGTAACCGTGCAACAGGGCTGCCAGCGCTCGGTATCGACGTGATGCGCGACCACCCAGAAGGCATCAAACTGCGGGAATTACAGAAACTGTACGACACCAAGTACGACTCGACACCCGGAACCACAGCTTCGTTGGCTGAGGCGGTCACCCATTTGAGTAAGTGGAAAGACGACCAACAGGCGGTTTACGACTACGATGATGGCGCAAAACGAGTTGTCAACGCCATTTGGGATGCTGAATATAAGTCGATTCGCCCGTTCAAAGATGAGACGAAGGAAGCCGCTATTGCGCGTAATGAACGCCGCAAGTTCAACAATCAGAAGTCGATGTTAGGTTTGGTTGAGAACTTCCACGAAGACGCGATAGAACACGAAGGTGGGACAGGGGTTACTTATACGTTCAAACCGGAGACTATGGTCAAGGTCTTGGGTGGTGGGTGGCGTGCGCTGAACGAAAGTCGTGCGGCAAAGGGTAAACCACCTATCGACAAAGTGACGTACCTTCAATCTGAAATGGATTTGGTGCGGTCGTTGATAAACGAACCGGAAGATGCCCCACTGTGGGATAAATACAAACCACACTTCGCGCTGCCTAAAACTGATGTTAAAAAAGGCCAGTGGAAGGGTGTGAAAGAACAAGTTGTTGGTGCGGTGAACGCGCTGCGTGACGCACGCGAAGTGTCCAATATGACACAGCAAGCCTTGCTCGAAGCCAAAGCCAACTACGCCCAAGTGCTTGCTGACGCAAAGACTCCCGGTAGCGCCATTTCAGAAGTTCACGTAAAAGCGTTTGGTAAGAACTTGACAGACGCGCGGGAGCGCTTCCGAGCGGGGCTTGATGATTTGCGTAAGAAACAAGATGCGGTTAAAGAGCTCGAACTGACGCATGAACACCTCGTCGAAGGGTACAACGATTCTGTGAAAGACCGCGCTGACGAGATTCATCGGTTGAAGAGCGGCTTGCGGTCGTTGGTGGGGTATGTGGATGGGTTGGTTGGTAATTCGCGCAAGGGAAAATACTTCCATGAGAAATACAAAAATTGGCGGGTTGGGGATAAAGGGGTATTTGAAAGAATTGGAAATAATTCAGGGACAACTTATCGCTTTGATGTGCTTATGTCGATTGCACATTTCAAAAGTGTGCATGGGATTGAAGGCGAAAAAGCATTTTGTATTAAACAACCAAAATATCCCATTGATATTGCTTTTGAAGTGGCAACAATTTTTGCATCTCAACAAATGCGATGGGGAGACAGAGAGCGTAATTACCAAGAAGAAACGGGGGCCGCGCTCGGTGTGCGTGAATCGTCGGCGTATATAAAATCCCGTGCTGACCAGAAGGCATTGCAACTTGCACGAAAAATGGCATGGTTGAACCCTGATTTCGACCCAGCCAATGCTAAATGTTGGTCAGAGGCTATGCTCAATGAGTGGAACAAGGAAAAAATGAAAATTGCGGCAGACTATGAGTGCAACGTCATTACACCTCAAATGGTTCGTGTGTTGGAAAAAGGTATCTCTTCGTTTGTATTAAAGGCAAAAAAACGACCGCCCCCTTCCAAATATCGGATCATTGATTGGTTGAGGCGTGCACAGGTGTCACGCTCATTCGATTTTTGGGGCGGAACGATTGACACACCAAACCTTCCAACAGAAGCAGGCTTCAACCTCATACGAAAAGCATACCTTCAGTTGACCAATGCTTATTGTAGAGGCTAATTCTTGATTCAATTTGACAGACCTCACGCTCTGTGCGTAATCCGCGCACCCAAGGCGAGGAGCTTTTCTTCGATGCGTTCGTAGCCGCGTTCGATCATGTTGGCGTTTTGCACGGTGGATTTTCCGTTGGCGCACAACGCCGCACCCAAAAGCGCCATGCCCGCGCGAATGTCGGGTGATACCAGTGTCGTGCCGCGTAGTTCGGAGCGTCCGCTAATCACCACGCGGTGCGGGTCGCAGACTACGGCGTGCGCGCCCATTGCGATGAGCCTATCGACAAAATACAAGCGCGATTCAAACATCTTTTCAAAAAACAGCACATTGCCTTGCACTTGGGTGGCGAGGGTAATCATGCAGCTCATTTGGTCGGAGGCGAATTGCGGCCACGGGCCATCGCCAATCACGGGCATGGAACCGTCGTAATCGCGGGTTACGCGCAATTCTTGTTCGGGCGGCAGATAAATGTGGTCTTTGTGTAGTTCGATTTTCACGCCCAAGGTGGCAAAAACGCGCTTGCACATCCAATAGGCGTGCAAATCGGTTCCTTCTACACGCAATTCGCCGCCTGTGGCTGCTGCAAGCGCGAGGTACGACGCTGCTTCAATATGATCGTGGCAAACGTGGTGCGTGCAACCGTGTAGCGAGCTAACGCCTTGAATCGTGAGCTGGTTCGTGCCAATGCCGGATATTTTTGCACCCATTGCGTTGAGCATGTGCGCCAAATCCTGCACATGGGGTTCGGATGCGGCGTTGCGCATGATGGTGAAACCTTCGCTCACCACGGCTGCCATCAAGATGTGTTCTGTTCCGGTGACCGAGGGTTCATCAAAAAACAAATCCGCGCCCGCAAAGGGTTTGGGTAATTCAAAGGCATAGCTGTTATCCAAGGATAGCCGTGCCCCCAATTTTTGCAGCCCGTAAAAATGCGTATCCAAACGCCGCCGACCAATTACATCGCCCCCCGGAGGATGGATCGTCACCTTACCCACGCGGTAGAGCATGGGAGCCACGCACAAAATAGACGTGCGCACTTTATTGCACAGGGCTTTGGAAATTCCGGTGGTCGTAATCTGCGCAACATGAATGCGGACACGCTCACCGCAACGCTCCACAGTGCCACCGATTTCGGTAATCACATCCAGCATATGGCGCACGTCAATGATGTCGGGTACGTTGTCGAGAATGACTTCTTTGTCCGTCAAAATGCACGCAGCAATCATCGGCAAAATGGCGTTTTTATTGCCCGATGCACGCACCGTGCCGCGCAGCGGAACACCGCCTTCAATTTCAAATGTAGACATAATGATTCGGATAGTTGTAGCGGGTCGTTTTATCGGGTGGTGAGCGCTTGAAGCAACTCGGTTTCAATTTCGATTTGTTGGCGGTTGTGTTGCAATTCCAGACCGTCAATGAGGAAGGTATCTTCCACACGCTCGCCCAACGTCACCACTTTGGCGAGTTGCAAATTCAATCGGTGTTTTGCCAGCACCAGCGCGATGCTGTACAACAATCCCACGCGGTCGCTGGCAGAGAGGTTTAATAACCAACGCTGTCCCTTTTCATCGGGGGAGAGCGCAACGTGCGGCGCAATCGGAAAACTCAGCACCCGCCGCGAAACACGACCCCGAACCGGTGGAGGCAACGCGCCTTCTTTGCGGATGGCTTCGCACAAGCCAGAGGCTAAATGGTTGTTAAGCTCGTCGTAATGGTCATCGGTTTCGTCGCCCGGGGTAATGACTTGGAATGTATCCAGCGCATACCCTGCTTGCGTGGTGTGGATGCGGGCATCTAATACGCTAAAACCAATGCGGTCAAAATAGCCACAGATGCGGGCGAACAAATCGGGCTGGTCTTGGGTATAAACCACAATTTGCAACCCCGCTTCCCCGGGGGGAGAGCGGCGAGAGCAAACAATGGGTTGCTGGCTTTGCACATGACCGGATAAATGCTGGGCGTGCCATGCAATATCTTCCGCCTCGTGGCGCATGAAATAACTGACATCCAATGTACCCCAGAGATTTTTTTCCAGATGGGGGGGGTTGGTGGAATCTTGTGCCAACATCGCCAAGGCCGTGCGTTTACGGGCTTCGACTTCGGCATCAGGGTCGGGTGCGTGACCGCCTAAAGCACGGCTGGTATAGCGGTAGAGGTCTTCTAACAATTTGCCTTTCCACGCATTCCACACCTTGGGTGATGTCCCGCGAATATCGGCAACCGTGAGCAAATACAAGGCGGTGAGCTGGCGCTCATTGCCCACTTGCTTGGCAAAATCGGCAATCACGTCGGGGTCACTTAAATCGCATTTTTGGGCGATACGGCTCATGCTCAAATGCTCGTGTACCACGAATTCGATGAGTTGCGAATCTTCCGTACTAAAGCCGTGTTGCTTGCAAAAGCGCCGCACTTCTACCGCGCCCAAGGTGGAATGGTCACCACCGCGCCCTTTGGCAATATCGTGAAACAACGCCGCAATAATCAGCAAATATGGCTTATCCCAACCGCTGGCAAGCTGTGAGCAGAACGGGTATTCATGCGCGTGTTCCACAATGAAGAAGCGCCGCACATTGCGCAACACCATCATGATGTGCTGATCGACCGTGTAAACGTGAAATAAATCGTGCTGCATTTGTCCCACAATGCGCCGGAATATCCACAAATACCGCCCCAACACCGAAGTTTGGTTCATTAAACGAATCGCGTGCGTGATGCCGCTGGGCTGCATCAAAATTTGGCGGAAGGTTGCCCGATTGGTCGGGTTGTTGCGGAAATTGGCATCCATGATGTTGCGTGCGTTGTAAAGCGCCCGCAGCGTCCGCGCCGATAGCCCTTTAATACCGACCGTGGTTTGGTAGAGTAAAAAAGTTTTCAAAATGGTTTCGGGGTGACGCTGGTACAAATCGTCACTTGCCACTTCCAGCATACCGGCTTTATCGTTGAAATGCTCGTCAATCCGGCGCAGGCTGTGGGTGGAAGGATTCAAACGCTCCTCGATATTGAGCATCAAAATCTGGTTCAACTGCGCTACTGCTTTGGCGGCCCAGTAATAGCGTTTCATCAGCATTTCGCTGGCACGTACCAAACTGGGTTTTTGCGGCGATGATTGAGATGTGTTCTCGGTGGTATAGCCAAATGATTCGGCAACCGTGTTTTGCAAATCGAAAATAAGGCGATCTTCGCGCCGCTTCGCTAGCAAATGCAAACGGGTGCGGATGCGCATGAGCAACGATTCATTGCGCCGAATTTGTGCCACCTCAAAAGGCGTTGCCAACCCATTGCTGGCGAGTTGGTTCCAATTTGCACCATACCCTGCGGCTTTCGCTACCCATAAAATCACTTGCAAATCACGCAGACCCCCGGGGGATTCTTTGCAATTCGGCTCTAACGCATACGGGGTATTTTCGTATTTGGTGTGGCGTTGGCGCATCTCCAAGGTTTTGGCAATGAAGAACGCCCGCGCATCCATTGAGGCAAAAAATGCTTTTTCAAATTGCTGCGCGACCGTGCTGCAACCCGTAATGAAGCGACTTTCAAGCAAGGCGGTTTGTACGGTCACATCTTTTTTCGCCTCTTCCAAACAATGGCGAACGGTGCGCACACTAGAGCCGATCTCTAAACCCACATCCCAACACGAACCAATGAAGGTTTCGATGCAGTTTTTAAGTGCCTCATCGTGCCCTATATCGGGGTCTTTATCCAAATCATCGGGCAACAGCACGAGTACATCGACATCCGAATAGGGAAACAATTCGCCCCGCCCAAAGCCCCCCACCGCGAGCAAAGCGGCAGAGGGTGGCATGGCGGCGAGTTCCCATAAACGTTGCAATGCGTGGTCTGCTAACTGGGAAAGACGCTGCAAGGATTTGCGAACCTCCAACGCGCTGGCATTGTGGCGTAGGGTATTTTGTTGCAAACCGTCTTTTTGACTACGGTATTGCGCCCGAATGGTTTGAATCATGTGGATTTTCCGTGTTGTCCGTGTTATCCGTGTTGCGCAGAAAGCGTAAGTACCTCATACCCTGTGGGGGTCACCAAAATCGTATGTTCCCATTGGGCGGATAACGAACGGTCTTTGGTGACGATGCTCCAACCATCTTTTTCAGGCCCATCTTTGACTTCTTTTTTCCCCGCGTTAATCATGGGTTCGATGGTGAAAATCATGCCTTCCTGCAAACGTGCCAGTGTGCCACGCTGACCGTAATGGAGCACTTGCGGTTCTTCATGAAAGCCGTGCCCTATACCGTGTCCACAGTATTCACGCACCACGCTAAAACCGTGTCCTTCGGCAAATTGCTGAATCGCATAACCAATATCACCCAAGTACGCCCCGGGTTTGACAACTTGGATGCCTTGCCACATCGCTTCATAAGTGATTTTGCATAAGCGACGCGCGGCAATCGAAACCTCCCCCACCATGAACATCCGGCTGGAATCACCATGCCAACCATTTTTAATCACGGTGACATCGACATTCACAATATCCCCTTTTCTCAAAGGCTTATCGTTGGGAATGCCGTGACACACCTGCTGGTTAATAGACGTGCAAATCGATTTGGGGTACGGCTTACTACCGCCACCCACATAATTGAGCGGCGCGGGGATCGCGTTTTGCACATCCACAATGTAATCGTGCGCGAGTTTGTCGATTTGGTTGGTAGTGATACCGGGTTGAATAAAGGGATGGAGGTAATCCAGCACATCGGCAGTGAGCCGACCTGCCAAGCGCATACCTTCAATGTCTTGGGCGTTTTTGATGATAATAGTCATGCTTGAATTATCCCAAAAGTTATCCCAAAGCAAAAAAGCCTGTTATTCGATGAATAACAGGCTTTTAGGTTGTATGGTGGTGGGACCTGCGGGGTTCGAACCCACGACAAACGGATTAAAAGTCCGCTGCTCTACCAGCTGAGCTAAGGTCCCTACAACATTGTTGAATCAACGCTGCCAAGACCCGAATTATAGAGAAAAATTCGGAGGTTTTGAAGAATTTGGCGATATATTGGAAATTTTTTCCATCATCCACCCCGCTGCACACAATCCAAACGCACCCGTCACCGCAACCGAAGAGCCATAACCGTGACAATTCAACGAGTTATCCACTTGTACCGCACAAGACGCATCCGCTGGACGAACAGCTTCACGACTGAACACGCAATGCAGCCCGATTTTTTTCCCATCCCGTGCTGCTTGGTGGTATTTGCGCAAACGGTAACGCAGTTGCGCAAGCAAGGGATCATGCGTTACGGTGCTTAAATCGGCAATATCGACATGGTGTGCCAGCCGTTTCCCGCCCGCCGCGCCGACCGAAATAAAAGGGATTTTGTGGGCGATCGCCCATGCTGCCATTGCGGTTTTGGCACGAATTTGGTCACACGCATCAATCACCCCGTCCACCGTGAAGAGAGAGGAAGATAGCAATGCGACCCAATTTTCTTCACTCACAAAATCATCCACACACTGCACTTGGCAATAGGGGTTGATAAGGGCGATACGCTCTCGCATGGCTGTAATTTTGGCTTGCCCTAGGGTCGTGCTGAGGGCGTGAACTTGGCGATTGATATTGGATTCGGCAATGTGATCCATATCCACCAAGGTCAAAGTCCCTACGCCACTGCGTGCCAAGGCTTCTGCTGTCCATGAACCCACGCCACCAATACCCACGACCATGATATGGGCAGAACGAATCCGATTAGCCGATTCCACACCATACAAACGGTTCATGGATGAGAAACGCCGTTCTACCTCTATATCTACCCCTATATCTACCTCTATATTCACATCCTGCATACATTTAACGCATACGCGCTAGGCGTTCTTTGGCAACTTGGGCGGCATCGGATTTGGGATAGTTGGCAATCAAATCTTCCCATGTTTTGCGAGCAGCCTTGCTATCTTTCAGTTCCAACTGGCAGTTGGCAATGGCAAGCGCGGCTTCGGGGATGCGTGGATGCTCAATCCCCAGCGCCATCAATGAACGGAAGCTGTTGATAGCTTCTTTGTAATCCTTATTCACATACTGTGCATTACCCAACCAAAAAAGCGCCGTAGGACGGTAACCCGATTGGGGATAACGGGTTAGAAAATCCGTAAACGATTGTTTCGCCGACCCATAATCCGCTTTACGAAACACAGCGATGGCGGCATCGTAATCGCGCTTTTCGGCGGGATCGGCTTGAAACTCCCTGCCATCTATGGCAACCCGCATCGGTTCAACCCGACGCAAACGATCTTCCACCGTTTGGGTGGCATCTTTTTGCTGGCGTTGTATTTCGGATAGATCACGCAGTAGCTGTTCATTTTGACCACGCAGCTTGGCAATTTCAGTGGTATTCACTTCGATTTGATTTTGCAAGTCGAGCAAACTTCGGCGTACCTGCGAATTTTCATCGGTGGTACGCCGAGTAGTGTCTTCAAGTTTGCTATCCACCTTGATTTGCAATTCTTGCAATTTTTGGCGCAAATCGAGAATGGCACGTCGTGCATCATCATCTTCAAATAAACCAGCTTGGCTGCTAAGGCACGTCAGCATTGCGCATGATGCTATTAAAAAATGAGCGCCCCGTGGAAATATACGGGGCAGATTTAAGGCATAGTTCAGCGACATGGTATTCAACGGGTTGCAACGTAAAGGATTTCAGCCCGCCGATTTTTGGCCATTGCCTGATCTGAACCCCCTTGCATGGCGGGACGCTCTTTGCCAAAACTCACGGCTTCGATTTGCGCATCGGAGACACCTTGCAACATCAACGCACGGCGCACGGCTTCGGCGCGTTTTTGACCGAGTGCGAGGTTGTATTCTCGACCCCCACGTTCATCGGTATGGCCTTCAATCGCAATTTGCCGGCTCTTATCGGTTTTGAGATGTTTGGCATGGGCTTCAATCAGTATTTGAAATTCGGGACGAATCACAAAGCTATCAAAATCAAAATACACCACGCGGTTGCTGGAGACTACCTCGTTATCGCGGCTGACATTGTTGAGCGAAACGCCGCGCACCGTACTTTGTCCCGCTGGAGCAGAATCCCCCCCCCCCGATGTAACGTGAATACCCTGCCCCGGAGGGATACCTGTTGAATCGTCCGGTGGCGTTTCGTTCAAAGGTACGCCCGAACTGCATGCACTCAATAGCATCGCCGCCCCAGCCATTGCCATTGTTATTGTCATTGCCCACACCAACCGCTTCATAAAAACTCCTAATTTTGGTTGATAGGTATTATTTACCTATTATTTACCTATTATTTACCCATTACTTACCTGTTACTTCGACATGGGAGCCCAATCGGGTTCCCGAATATCGCCACCTTGTCCACCCAAACGGGCTTTGATTTTTCCATCCAATGTGGTGGTCATGAGCGCTTCACGGCCATTTTGTTGGGTGGCATAAATAATCAGGCGGCTGTTGGGGGAGAATCCGGGGCTTTCATCGGCGCTGGTATCGGTAATCGCGGTCACTGTGTTGGTTGCCAATTCCATAATATGCAATCTATAAGCCCCATTCACACGGGAAATATAGGCTAACCAACGACCATCGCGGCTGAGGCTAGGCGAGATATTGTAAGTTCCAGTAAACGTTACCCGTTCAGGGTTCCCGCCTGTAGAAGGAAGACGGTAGATTTGGGGCGCACCACCGCGATCGCTCACAAAATAAATGAAGCGCCCATCGGCGGTAAAGACCGGTTCGGTGTCAATGGCGTTGGAGCGGGTCAAACGCTGGGGTTCGCCGCCATTGGCATTGATAAGGTACAACTGAGAACCACCATCACGGCTCAAGGTCACCGCGAGATTTTTTCCATCGGGTGACCAAGCTGGCGCACTGTTGGAGCCTTTGAAATTCGCAATCAATCGCCGTTTTCCGGTGGCAACATCATGCACAAAAATCACGGGTTTACGAGCCTCAAAGGATACATACGCCAACTGCAATCCATTGGGTGACCATGCGGGTGAAATAATCGGGTCGGCACTTCTCAAGGCACTTTGGGCGTGTTCGCCATCGGCATCCGCTACCCATAGGTTGTATGAACCAGCGGTTTTGGTCACGTAGGTGATGCGGGTTGAAAAAGTTCCTTTTTCCCCTGTCATTTTTTCATAGATAAAGTCGGCAATGCGATGGGCGACCAAACGCAAATCATGGGTTACGACCACGTAACTTTGCCCGCCTAAATCTTGTCCACGCACCACATCCCATAAACGCATCCGTACATCGTAACGACCATCTACCAAACGGGTCACGCTACCGGCGACAAGGGCATCGGCTCCTTTTTGCCGCCAGTGGGAGACATCGGGGTGCGAGGTTTCATCCAAATTGGCACTGCTTGCATCAATGCCCCGAAATTGACCACTACGCTCTAAATCTGCTTGCACGATGCTGGCAATTTTTTGGGGTGCATTCGCTTCGTCTTTGAACGATGCCAAGGCGATTGGCACTTGGGTAAGCCCTACGCCGGATACTTCGACGCGAAATTCGGCAAATGCCGGCGAACCCAAGCTCAAGCAACAGAGCCATGCACTTATAAAGAAGAAGGAAAATCGGTTCATCCGTTTCGTTAATGCCATCAAATTCATCAAATTCATTAAATTCATCAAATTCATCATTCCTACATTACTCCAATTTTGTGACGACTGCATCGTCGTTATAGCGTTTTTGTGCATAGCCTAGGGTGGGCAAAATTACGTCGGTCAATGTCCGTTCCCGTACCCATTTTGCGTTGAGCGATTCTTGGTTGCGTGCTGCCTCCTTATGCCAAAGGTGAAAAACTTCGGTGGCACAAAACCCATTTTTGCGCACCAATCCTGCATGATGCAAGCGTAAAACGAAGTCTGCATCTTCATGCCCCCATCCGACAAACGATTCATCAAAACCATCCACCCGTTCAAAATCCGAACGCCAAACGGATAAATTGCAACTGCGAATGCGCTTCCATGAAAATTCTCGCTGAATGCGCAGAAAATGGAACGGGTTATCGGGTAACCGCAGCCATCCGGCCAGTTTATTGGCATGGCCTTTTTGGTATTGGCGCAACCAATAAGCCACGGAGCGACCGGAAATAGATTCTTCTTGATTCAATACCCGCTGCGTGAAACCCTCGGATAGCAAAATGCGGCTACCGTTGATGAAGCAGCCCGATTGTGCCAAGGCTTTGTGGCGGGCGACGAAATCCACTTCAGGAACACAATCACCATCCAAAAAGATAAGGTAATCCCCACTACAAGCCGCTACACCCCGATTGCGAATGCGGGATGCCGTAAAACCGACATCAGGATGCCACACATGGGTTATCGCTAAAGTCCGCGCAATATCCGAATCAAAAAGTATGTGCTGCTGTTCTTTTCGAGAACCATCATCCGCCACAATGACTTCAAAATCCGAATCAATTTGATGCACCAACCCCCGTAGCACCGCGATTAACGCA
The DNA here is from genome assembly GCA_039798085.1 of Pseudomonadota bacterium. Lineage (GTDB taxonomy): Bacteria > Pseudomonadota > Gammaproteobacteria > Burkholderiales > Burkholderiaceae_C > Allorhodoferax. The sequence goes on along the minus strand of JBDKGR010000051.1, from coordinate 966 downwards.
TCGGATCGGTTATAGCTTGTAATGATTACACTTGCCTTCATGCCAAATACGTTGAATACGCCCAAAATATCCGTTTATATCATTGCCTTTAATGAGGCAGAAAAAGTTGCCGCCACCATCCAAAGCGTCCAATGGGCCGATGAAATTATCGTGGTGGATTCTTGGAGTACCGATGGTACGCCTGAAATTGCCACCCAACTAGGGGCTAAAGTTGTCCAAGTGAAGTTTGAAGGGTTTGGTAATTTGCGCAATTCGGCCATTGCTGCTTGCTCGCACGATTGGATTTTTAGCCTTGATGCCGATGAGCGTTGCACCCCCGAATCGGCACAAGAAATTCAAACCGTCATTAGCAACCGCACCCCCGAATCGGCAGATGTGTATTGGATGCCCCGCCGCAACTTTTTTATGGGACGTTGGATTCAACATTCCGGCTGGTATCCCAATTACCGCCAGCCCCAGCTTTTTCGCAAAGGCTGCATGACCTATGACCAAAAACCTGTGCATGAAGGCTATCTGCTGCACAGCAGTCAACCTATCGCGCATTTGCAACACCCGATTTGGCAGTTTCCCTTCAAAAATATGGCGGAGGTGATGCACAAAGCCAATCGCTATTCCACCCTTGGGGCGGAAAAAATCCAACACAAAAAGATCACCATGTGGACGGCGTTTTTGCACGCACAATGGGCATTTTGGAAGCACTATCTTTTCAAACGCGGTTTTTTGGATGGATGGGCGGGTTTTGTCATTGCTCTGGGTAATTTTGAAGGCACGTTTTACCGTTATGTCAAAGCCTTGGAGATTCAAAAAGGCAAAGAATGGAAAGCACCTTCCCCATGACAACAACAGCTACAGCAGCTACAGCAGCAGCAACCACCGCCGCCACCACCACCACTACCACTACTACCACTACCATGCGTGCAACCTATCAGCGTTTATTAACGTATGTGCGCCCGTACCGTGCTGCTT
>JBDKGR010000050.1:0-16562 GCA_039798085.1 Pseudomonadota bacterium | reverse complement strand
AGATTGCCGCGCTCAAAGGCAAACTGGCATCCGCCCAAGGTGACGGCATGTTGTCGAACGCTATCGACATCCACGGCGTGAAACTGCTGGTAGCCGAACTCGAAGGCGCGGATGCCAAAACCCTGCGCGAAACGATGGACAAGCTCAAAGACAAGTTGAAAACCGCTGTCATCGTGCTGGCAGTGACCGATAAGGCGCAATCCAAGGTTCAACTGGCGGTTGGGGTTACGCCCGATACCATCGGCAAAGTCAAAGCGGGCGAACTGGTGAACTTTATCGCCGGACAAGTGGGTGGCAAAGGCGGCGGTAAAGCGGATATGGCGATGGCGGGGGGCACGGAACCCGCCAAACTCCCTGCGGCATTGGCGAGTGTGTCGGCGTGGGTGAGCGCCAAAGTGAGCGCTTCTATCGGATGATTTAGCCTCCCATCGTTCGCCGATACTGCATGGCTTCTGCGAGGTGGCTGATTTGGGTTTTTTCCGAATTTCCCAAATCGGCAATCGTGCGGGCTACTTTCAAAATACGGTGCGTACTACGAGCCGATAACCCCATGCGGGTCGCTGCTACATTCAAAAATTTAAGTGCCGATGCATCCAAGGCAATATGTTCATCAATCGCCTTCCCTTGCAGTGCGGCATTGCTACACCCTTGGCGATTCAGCGCACGTTGGCGTGCCGCAAGACAGCGCTCCCGAATGCTGGCACTGGATTCTCCTTGGGGCGTACCCAATAATTCTTCCGATGGCAGAAAAGGGACGTCAACGTGTAAATCAATCCGATCCATAAAAGGCCCACTCAATTTGGATTGGTAGCGGCGCACTTGGTCGGGCGTACAGCGGCAACGCTGAACCAACGCACCCAAATAGCCACAAGGGCAGGGATTCATCGCACCCACCAGTTGGAAACGTGCGGGAAATTCTGCCCGACTCGCTGCCCGAACGATGGTAATCGTCCCCGACTCCAGTGGTTCACGCAGTGCCTCCAACGCAGCACGGGGAAATTCGGGTAATTCATCTAAAAACAAAACACCGTGGTGTGCTAACGAAATCTCACCCGGACGCGGCGGATTTCCCCCTCCCACCAACGCCACCGCGCTGGCAGAATGGTGCGGATTTGCGGTAGGGCGAATACCCCAATTTTCTATACGGAAGCGACCGCTCAAACTCCCAATCGCAGCGCTTTCCAAGGCTTCATTGTGCGACATAGGGGGCAATAAAGTAACAAAACGGTGAGCCAACATGGATTTTCCCGAACCCGGAGGTCCCGTTAGCAAGACGCTATGCCCTCCTGCTGCGGCAATCTCCATCGCACGCTTGGCTCCAGTTTGACCTTTGACATCCGCCATATCGGGCAAACTCGAATCCAATTCATTCGTGGGTGTAGCAATCGGTTGGGGCAGCACACGGCTCCATCCCCCTGCATCGCCCGATGCACCCGATAAAAAATCAGGAACTGGTAAAAATTGCCGCACAACATCCATCAAATGCTCGGCACGATAAACCTCACAATGGGGAACAAGGGCGGCTTCTTCGGCATTTTGGGGTGGCAATACCAAACGGGTAGGGTGAATGGTATTCGATTGCAGTGCCAACGCCATTGCCAACGCTCCACGTATTGGATGCAAAGCTCCGGTGAGCGAAAGTTCCCCTGCAAATTCATAGCCCGCTAATTTGGAACCATCAATCTGCCCACTCGCCGCCAAAATACCCAATGCAATGGGTAAATCCAAGCGCCCCGAATCCTTCGGCAAATCCGCTGGAGCCAAATTCACGGTAATACGCTGGTTGTGTGGAAAATCCAAACCCGCATTTTGAATCGCACAACGTACCCGCTCACGGGCTTCTTTTACCTCCACCTCCGCCAACCCCACCAAGGTGAAACTGGGCAAGCCATTTGCCATGTGGACTTCAACCGTCACCTTGACCGCCTGCAAACCTTGCAACACGCGGCTTTGAACCAAAGACAAACCCATATCGAAAACCCCTATTTAGTGCGTACCCGACCCCATCACCAGATGTACCCAAGACACATCCAAGAAAAATGCACAAATTTAGTGCACATCGGTTTCATCATTGCTTTCATTTAACTTGGCACACATTGTGCTTTATTGCTGGTATCCATCTTACCTTTATTACCTTTAGGAATGACTACTATGAATCCCATCGCAAAATCCCTCATCACTGTAGCTGGTGCTTTACTCGCTACCGTCGCCGTTGCGCAAGAAGCGGCATCGCCACTGAGCTTCAATGTGGGTGTGGTCAGCGACTATCGCTTCCGTAGTGTTTCGCAAACCTCCTTCAAACCAGCGGTGCAAGCGGGCGTTGATTATGCCCATACCAGCGGTTTTTATGCAGGTGCTTGGGCATCGAACGTGAATTGGCTGAAAGATTACATCGGTGCAACCGATGGTTCGGTTGAGGTTGATGTGTACCTTGGTTACAAAGGTGAAATTGTCAAAGGTTTGGGTTATGACTTGGGCGCTATCACCTACCAATACCCCGGCAACACCACCGACAAAATCTTGGTCAACGCCAATACCACCGAGGTCTATGCAGGTTTAAGCTACAACGTATTCACCCTCAAATACAGCCAAAGTGTCAGTGACTTCATTGCCAATCCTGATAGTAAAGGCAGCCGTTACTGGGATTTATCGGCTAATTTCGATTTGGGTAGTGGCTTGACTTTGACCCCTCACGTCGGTCGCCAAACGATTCCGAATCAACTCAACGATGCGGGTGATTACACCGATTTTGCTTTGACTTTGACCAAAGATTTTGGCAAAGGTATCACCGCTGCCCTCACTGCTTTCAGCACCAATACCAACGATTCGTTCTACAAAGTTCAAGGTTACGACAACTTGGGTAAAAGCGGTGTGAGCGTTGGCGTGAAATACGCGTTTTAAGGAAATTCAAATGAAACTCGTAACCGCCATTATCAAACCATTCAAGCTCGATCAGGTGCGTGAAGCTCTGTCCGAGATGGGGGTTCAAGGCATTACGGTCACCGAAGTTAAAGGCTTCGGTCGCCAAAAAGGGCACACCGAGTTGTATCGGGGTGCTGAATACGTGGTGGACTTTTTGCCCAAAGTCAAAGTCGAAGCAGCGGTGGACGATGCCATCGTAGCGCGTGTCATTGAAGCGATTGAAGGTGCAGCGCGTACTGGAAAAATTGGCGATGGCAAAATTTTTGTTGCCAATATCGAACAAGTCGTTCGCATTCGCACGGGTGAAACCGGTAGGGAGGCATTGTGAAAAGTGTTCAAAAATTACTGCCCATTGCCTTAGGATTGCTGGCGACGGGTACAGCCGCCTTGGCACAAACTGCGGCCGAACCCGTTGCCGCAGCGGCATCGGCTGCGGCTTCTGCGGTGGCTGCCGTTGCCCCCGTGTTGGTTCCTAACAAGGGCGATACCGCGTGGATGATGGTTTCCACCTTATTGGTGATTTTGATGACGGTCCCCGGACTGGCATTGTTCTACGGTGGATTGGTACGCAGCAAAAATATGCTCTCCGTGCTGATGCAGGTGATGGTGAGTTTCTCCATGATCGTGGTGTTGTGGTTTATCTACGGCTACAGCTTGGCGTTCACGCAAGGCAATGCCTTCATTGGGGGGTTTGATCGCCTGTTCATGAAAGGTATTTGGGACAACACCGCCGGCACGTTTGCGAATGCAGCCACCTTTAGCAAGGGTGTTGTGATTCCTGAAATCGTATTCGCGGCTTTCCAAGCCACCTTTGCGGGTATTACGGGGGCGTTGATTGTGGGTTCGTTCGCAGAACGGATTAAATTCTCTGCGGTCTTGGCATTCATGGCTCTGTGGTTCACTTTCAGCTATTTGCCTATTGCGCACATGGTGTGGTTCTGGGCCGGCCCCGATGCGTACACCAGCAAAGAAGTGGCAGATAGCGTCACGGCTACGGCTGGCATGATTTGGCAATGGGGTGCGTTGGATTTTGCGGGTGGCACGGTGGTTCATATCAATGCAGCGGTGGCTGGCTTGGTGGGTGCTTTCTACATCGGCAAACGGATTGGTTATGGTAAGGAGTCAATGGCTCCCCATAGCCTGACTTTGACGATGGTCGGCGCAGCGCTTTTGTGGGTAGGCTGGTTTGGTTTCAATGCAGGCTCTGCGTTGGAAGCGAATGGTTTTGCTGGCTTGGCGTTTATCAACACCTTCGGTGCGACTGCGGCTGCGGTTATCGGCTGGTCAGTGGGTGAAGCCATTCACAAAGGCAAAGCCTCCATGTTGGGTGCGGCATCGGGCGCGGTAGCGGGGTTGGTAGCGATCACACCAGCGGCGGGTAATGTGGGTATTGGCGGTGGTTTGGCTATCGGTTTGATAGCAGGATTCGCTGGACTGTGGGGCGTTACCGGTCTGAAGAAGATGCTGGGTGCAGACGATAGTTTGGACGTATTCGGTGTGCATGGTGTTTGCGGTATCTTGGGCGCGTTGCTGACGGGTGTGTTCAACTCCCCCGCACTCGGCGGCCCTGGTTATGTTGCCGACTGGGTGACAGCGACTGCGATTACCCAAGCCGATTATTCCATCGTTTCCCAAGTGTGGATTCAAGCGAAAGCGGTCATGGTGACTGTGGTGTGGTCGGGTATCGTTTCCTACGCTGCCTACTTCGTCGTCGATAAAACAATGGGATTGCGTGTAAGCGAAGAAGCAGAGCGCGAAGGTTTGGACATCACCTCTCACGGTGAGACCGCTTACGGACGTTAAACTGCGGGCGAAGAAAAACCCACAAGGAGCTGCAAGGCTTCTTGTGGGTTTTTTTATGGATCAAAATTGGGAAAGGCATTTATATTACGGTATTTTCCAAGAAGCCAACATTTGGCACATCATGACCCACACCCCCCTCGACCACCAGCCGCTTTTTAATGCCCGTTTAATCGCCCGTTCGGGTGCTGTGGATGCCGTGCCGCCCGCGCATCAGCAAGTGCTTACCGATTGGGCGGCAGCTATTCGCAATCAAAGTATTTATAAGCAAAAAGAGCAGCAAATTCGCAGCGCTTTTGTGCAAAAGATATTTTGCGATATTTTGGGCTATTCCACCTTCGGCAGTGGAAATGATGGTGCTTATACTTTGGCAGATGAAAATTATGTCGGGCGCGGGCGGGTCGATGTGGTTTTGGGGCGATTTGGAAATAAAGGAATTGGGGAAGATAAAATCCTAGTTCCGTTTGAATTAAAAGGTGCGGATACGCCCGATTTAGATGTCATGATGTCGGGGCGTTTCAAATCGCCTGTGCAGCAGGTGTGGGAATATGCGATGGATGTTCCGCACGCCAAATTTCTGCTATTAACCAATATGTTGGAAATTCGCCTCTATGCCGTAGGGCATACGCGCCGTGTGTATGAGCGTTTTGATTTAGTCGAAATTGCCAATAATCCCGTAGAATACCATCGGTTTCAATTATTATTGGGTATCAATAATTTACTCGGTGGGCGGACACTCGAATTATTGAACGAATCCGGCGCGATTGAAAAACAAATCACCCGCGAATTGTATGCCGATTACAAAAATTGGCGGATTCAACTGATTATTGCACTGGCACAAGCGAATCAAGCCAACAATTCAGAACCCAAGGTATTTATTGCGCCCGTTCAAAAATTACTTGACCGCATTTTATTTGTCGCATTTGCACAGCAGCGGGGATTATTGCCCACGGGTACGCTGAAATCGGTTCATACGCAAAAAGCGTGGAAGAAAATTCCGCTTTGGGAAAATTACCAAGCCTTATTTGAAGCGGTTGATAAAGGGCTGCCCGAACGCGGCGTTCCGCCTTATAACGGGGGATTATTTGCGCCCGATGCGTTTTTGGATAATCTCATTGTTCCCGATTCGGCGTGCGATATTTTTCAAGAATTTGGAAAATACGATTTTGGTGGCGAAGTATCGGTCAATGTGCTGGGGCATATTTTTGAGCAGTCGATTAGCGATTTGGAAGAGCTGCAAAATTTAGCCGATATGGGCGCGTTCACGCTGGATAGTTTGGTGCAATCGGCGGCGAGCAAAACCTCGGTCAGCGGGGCGCGGAAAGAGCATGGCATCGTTTATACGCCCGAATTTATCACCGCTTTTATTGTTGATCAAACTTTAGGCAAAACCTTGGATAGAGCACGTTCTGCCTGCATAGTTAGCTATCAAAATACTAGCGATTGGCGCAAGCCCACGGCCGAGGAAAAGCGTTATGCCAAAACCCTCAAGCAGCCCGCGCGGGTGGTGGAATTGCTCTTTTGGCGGGCGTGGTTGGCAGAGTTGAGTGCGTTCAAAATCTGCGATCCCGCGTGTGGTTCGGGCGCATTTTTGGTGGCAGTATTCGATATTTTGCGTGCCGAATATGCCAGCATCAACGCGCAAATTTCCGCTATTATGGGTAATATGGATGTATTTGATGCCGATAAAACTATTTTGAATGGCAACCTTTATGGTGTAGATTTGAATGCCGAGAGTATCGAAATAACCAAATTAAGCCTCTGGTTGAAAACTGCGCAATATGGCAAGCCTTTGGAAAGTTTAGAATCCCATTTGCGGGTGGGTAATAGTTTGGTTCAAACCAATTTTGATTGGAACACGGCGTTTCCTGAAGTCACGGCGCAGGGTGGTTTTGATATTATCGTCGGCAATCCGCCTTATGTGCGGCAAGAGCGCATTAGCCCATTCAAACCGTATTTAGAAAAAAATTATTCGGTTTTTAATGGTGGGGCGGATTTGTATGCGTATTTTTTTGAACAAGGTATTCGTTTACTGCGACCAGAAACAGGGCGATTAGGTTTTATTTCTTCGGGGACTTTTTTCAAAACCAGTTCGGGTGCGCCATTACGCAAGTATTTATTAGAAAATACGCAGCTTGAATCTATTGTCGATTTTGGCGATGTGCAAGTATTTGAAGGCGTTACCACCTACCCCGTGATTATGACAATGCGCCGCACCGCTACGCCCGATTCTGCGCATGACATTCGCTTTTTAGCCATTCAAAATAAAGTTCCTACTAAATTAAATGATGCGTTCAAAGAAAAAGCGGCTGTTTTAATGCAAGGGCAGTTGAATACGCAAAGTTGGCAATTAGAAGATAGCCGTTTGAATGCGTTGCGTAAAAAAATAATGGGACAGCATCCCACACTGAAAGAAGTTTATGGTTCGCCTTTGTATGGCATTAAAACCGGATTAAATAATGCTTTTGTTATTGATGCCACCACCCATAAACGCTTAATTTCTGAAGACCCGCGCAGTGCTGAATTACTAAAACCCTTTTTAGAAGGCAAAGACTTAAAGCGCTGGCATTACGAATCACAAGATTTGTGGTTGATATTTACTAGGCGCGGTGTAGATATTGATAAATATCCAGCTATCAAAGCGCATTTACAAAATTATCATGAAAAACTTTTAAATCGCTCATCAAGCGGGCATCAATGGCATGAAATAAGCAGCGTTATTGCTTATTATGAAAATTTCAATCAACCAAAGATGATATGGGCAGATATATCAAAATCTAATCAAATTTCTTTTGATGATAAAGCCTATCACTTGGCAGATACTTGCTTTTTTCTGCCTACTAATGATATGTTTGTTTTAGCTTTGTTAAATTCAACAGTAATGGAATTTATCTTTAAGGCATTAAGTACAATGATTCGTGGCGGTTTTTATCGCTATAAAACACAATACGTTGAAACCTTACCAATTCCCCCTACGAATAAATCCCAAAAAGAACAACTTGCTAATTTCGCAAAAACGGCACAAACTGCCGCAGAAGCGCGGTTTTTGTTGTTGAAAAAATTCAATCATTCCGCCGTGCGTGACTTTGCCCAAAGCGGCAAAATGCCCGCCGCGTGGAGCGATGCGCTGCCGAGTTTTGCCGTTTTCACCGCCGAGCTGAAAAAACGCTTCAAACGCGATTTGAATTTGCAAGAACGTAATGATTGGGATACCTACCTCGCACAAACCCAAACGCGCATCAACGAATTAAACCAAATAATTATCCAAGCCGAACGCCAAATAGATGCGCTAGTCGCCGAATTGTTTGGGCTGACGGAGGAGGAAAAAGCGCTTTTAGGATGAGGGTTTGCGGGCTTGGATCGTGCTTCAAATCCCCAACGGATCAACATCCACCGCCCAGCGAATTAACCCTTTGCAATCGGGGTGGTTGCGGGTGGTGTGCAATGTGGTTTGCCAGCGGCTTAAAAAGCGCTGCAAATCGCTGCGGGATGTGCTTTCTATCAACATTTGGGCGCGTTCGACATTGGCTACGCGCTGAATGCTCATGGGCACGGCGGGATAGAGCGTGATGTTATCGCACGCATCCGCTGCCTCGCTGGCACGCTTCAGAAAGGTTTGTGCCACTTCCTGCGTCCGCGCTTCGGCACGCACCAAGGCTTGTGCCATGAAGGGCGGCAAACCCGCTTGTTCGCGTTCTAGCAACTGGCTCTCAGCAAAGGCGGGATAGTCGTGGCGTTTGAGCGTGGCGTACAGCGGATGTGCGGGTTGGAACGTTTGTAACCACACCTCGCTTTGAGCGCTTAAATCCGCATCCCGCCCCGCGCGTCCTCCGGCTTGCATCAACAGCGAAAAAAGCCGTTCTGCCGCCCGAAAATCGCTGGAAAACAAAGCCGCATCGGGGTTAATCGCCGCGACGAGGGTGATTTTGCGGAAATCGTGCCCCTTGGCAATCATTTGCGTGCCGACCAAAATATCCACCTCCCCCGCATGAACGCTGTCAAGCTGCGTTTCCAAACTGCCTTTGTAGCGTGTGGTGTCGGCATCCATCCGCACAATGCGGGCGTTGGGAAGCAATTCGGCAAGATGCTCTTCCAATCGTTCCGTGCCTCTGCCAAGCGGCGCAATATCTGCATTGCCGCATTCAGGGCAACCACGCGGCACGCGCTCGGTAAAGCCGCAATGGTGGCAACGCAAGGTGCGGTCGATTTTGTGGAAGACGCGAAACGCACTGCAATAAGGGCATTCGCTTTTCCAGCCGCAGGCATCGCAGTGCAAGATAGGCGCATAGCCCCGCCGATTCAAAAACACCATGCACTGCTCACCGCGTGCAATGCGTTCCTGCATGGCATCCAACAACGGCGCAGAAAATACCGTATCGCGCGGCTGGCGGCTCATATCCACACGGCGCACCAAGGGCAATGCGGTCGTTCCGATGCGGCTGGGCATTTCCAAACGCCAATAGCGAATCGGTCGCGCCCCTTCTTGTATCGGGCGACTGTGAAACCAGCTTTCCAACGAGGGCGTAGCCGAACCCAAAATCACTTTCACGCCCTCCAACTTGGCGCGGTAAATGGCCAAATCCCGTGCCGAATAGCGTGCGCCTTCTTGGCTTTTATAACTGGGGTCGTGCTCCTCATCAACCACAATCAAACCCAAATGGGGCATGGAGGCAAAAATCGCCATCCGCGTCCCCAATACGATTCGCGCCGTGCCGCTATGCGCCGCCAACCACGCTTTCAGCCGCTGTGCCGGAGTCATGCCACTGTGCAAAGAAACAACCGTCGTATCGGTAAACCGTGCCTGAAACCGCGCTTCTAATTGGGGCGTGAGGTTGATTTCAGGAACCATCACCAAGGCCTGCGCGTGATCGTTCGCTTCCAACAGAGTTTGCACGCAGCGCAAATAAATTTCGGTTTTACCGCTTCCGGTTGCCCCAAATAATAGAAAAGGATGCTTTGCATCGACCGATTGAATCGTTGCCAATACGCTGTGCTGCTCGGGGGTTAATTCGGGCAAAATCGGGCTAGAACGCGCATCCTGCTTACATACCGTGCTATCTTTTTCGATATTTTTAGTATTTTTAGTATTTTTAGTATTTTTCAGGTAGCGTTCTATTTGTACGATAGACAATTCGCGCAACTGCGGAGGCAACGCCGCTAATCCCACTTCGCCTTCGGAACGCTGGTAATAACGCGCAGTGAATCCAATCAGTTGTCGCCACGCGGTGGGGAGCGGCTTAATGCCCTCCAGCACCGCGCTAATCGGGCGTATATGAGGAACTTCTTCGACTTCCAACGCCCACACCACGCCCAGCACTTCCCGCTGACCGAATGGCACACGCACCAACGTGCCCAAGGGCAACAAGGTGGTGCTTTGGTACGTCCATACCGACTCCAACATCGCATAAACCGGTGTTTGAATGAGAACACCAAGGCAGTAGGGCATGGTGGATATTTCTGTGGATAACTTTGTTGATATTGTTACAGCAAGCCCATCCAATCCTTGTAAACCGAGGCATTGGTGGCGTGCAGAAGGAAGCGGGCGAAAAAAACGGCGAAAAATAAAAGCCGATAAAAATCGTTATGAATCAATACCTTACGTTAATATTGAAAAAGCGATTGATTTGCTATTGGATTCGTAGCACGCTATGCCGTATCCATGTGCCTATGCAGCCCCGCTAGCTGTGGGGTGTGCATAAGTGCAAAATGCGGATTGCTATCAACGTCGTAGCAAGCGCGAGTGGCTGTGTACGGCTTCTACCAAAGCGGCTACATTTTCGGGTGGAGTGTATTGGCTGATACCGTGTCCCAAATTGAAAATATGCGTCGCGCCCGAACCGCTGCCTTGGTGCGGCGTGCCAAAACTATCCAATACGCGGCGTACTTCGGTGGCGATGTGTTCCGGTGGCGCGAACAACACGTTCGGGTCGATATTGCCTTGCAATGCTTTGCTATCGCCGACCAAGGCACGCGCTTTGCCCAGATTCACCGTCCAATCCAAGCCCAGCACATCGCAATCCAACGCGCCCATTTCTTCCAACCACAACCCGCCGCCTTTGGTGAAGACGATGCGCGGAATGATTTCGCCGTTCGCGCCCGTGCGTTTCAGTTGCGCCAACACCCGTTTCGTATAAGCCAATGAGAATGCTTGGAACGCGCTATCTGCCAGCACGCCACCCCAGCTATCGAAAATCATGACGGCTTGTGCGCCAGCGTCGATTTGCGCATTCAAATACGCGGCGACCGAATCGGCATTGATTGCCAAAATGCGGTGCATCAAATCGGGGCGGCTGTAGAGCATGGTTTTGACCAAACGGTAATCGTCCGAACCGCCGCCTTCCACCATGTAGCACGCCAATGTCCAAGGGCTGCCGGAAAAACCAATCAGCGGCACGCGGCTTTTGCCATTGGGCAGCGTGAGCGCTTTGCGGATGCTGGAAACGGCATCGAACACGTATTGCAATTTGTGCATATCCGGTACGTGGAGCTTGGCGACGGCAGCTTCATCGCGCACGACATGGGCAAAACGCGGACCTTCACCGAGCGCGAACGATAAACCCAAACCCATCGCATCCGGCACGGTGAGAATATCGCTAAACAAAATCGCCGCATCCAGCGGATAGCGTTCCAGCGGTTGCAGCGTCACTTCGGTGGCGAATTCTTTGTTCGTCGCCAAGCCCATAAAGCTACCGGCTTGGGCGCGGGTGGCGCGGTATTCGGGCAGATAGCGTCCGGCTTGGCGCATCAACCACAGCGGTGTATGGTCGCTGGCTTGGCGCAGACAGGCTTGCAAAAAGCTGGGGTTTTCGATAGCGGCAAAAGTGGCTTGCAAGGTACTGGGATTAACGTGGTTCATGGTGAGGGGTATCGGTAGGGGTATCGGTGGTATCGGTAGGGGTGGAATAAGTAGGATAAGCGGCTTGGTAACGCGCTTGATAATACGCAGCTTCGTCGTTCTTCCCGAGGATGTGGGCACTGCGAATCACGGCATCCACCACACGCGGTTCGGGTGAAAAATGCAATAACTCTTTTGCCAAATCGTGAATCAACACGGCATTATCGGGGGTTAAGGGGGTGGTGGTGAATTCGGCAAACTGATGTTGCCCTTTGAAAAACCACGTTGTGCGCACGCGGTTAATGGTATCTTCTTGGTAGGCGGGGTCGCGGTTTTCGACGGGCATATACATCTGGCTGATACGCCAATAATCCCACAGCGCGAGCGCCAATACCGCACCGATGACCATCGTTCCCAACGCAATACCCGTTTGCACCGCAGCCTTGCGCGTGGTTTCTGGGATGCCAATCAGAATCACCACACACAACAACACCGCCATTTGAAACGGGCCGTACCATAGCGGGTATTCGAGCAAACTGTGCAAACCAATCACCGCCAAAATGCCCCATGCCAGTTGGCGCGTGGGGTCGCGTTCTTGCCACGGTTTCGCCTTCGCCACCAGCCACATCAACGTGCCGCACGCGAAAAATGCAAGGGGAATGCCCAGCTCCACCGCCAGATGCAGCGGCAGATTGTGGGCGTTATCCAAAATCTCGCAAAACCGTGCGCTGCCTTCGGGGTAGAGCGTGATGAAATGGGCGTAATCCAATTCGCCCCAGCCCCAACCAAACCACGGTTTTTGCGCGATAAGGTGTAACACATTCGACCACAGAACCAAGCGGCTACTGCACCCGACATTCTCATCCAGCCGTCCCATCAACCCTGCCGAATCGACTTGCGTGAGCAGCTTCAATTCCAGCGGCAAAAGAAATAATCCAACCCCATACACCGCCAGCGCCAAGAGTGCCAAGAGCGTCAAGGGCGGTGCGGAGAACGAGGAAACGATTTTTTCCATCCCTCGACGCTGCCACCAAAACGTGAGTAGCACGATAAAAATCCATTGCATCAAGCCCGTGCGTGACCCGCTAGCGGCATTGCCCAGCGCTAATAATACCAAGCTAAAACCGACTGCAACGCTTATCCCGTAAGCATGAGTAGCTTCTTTTTTTATAGCAGAATACGTGGCAAACCACAATGTCACCAGTAGCCCGATGCTGGTGAGGGTGGCGTATTGATTGCGTTGGCGCAGATTGCCAAATGCCTCGCCCAAACGTGTCCCATTCGCCCACACGCCCAGCCATTCGGTTGCGCCAAAGTATTGCAGCAACCCCAACGCCGCGCTGATCACGGCAGCTAGTAGCCATGCACTGGTGCTGATTGGTACTAGCCTCTGCATATCCACCACACTCACCAACAGCAATAGCAGCAAGCAAATCGTGGAGAACAACCACGGCAACACCGCTGGAGTCGGCCCGAATGTAAAAGGATTCAACCACGGCAAGGCAATGGCAGCAAAAGCAAGGGTGGCACGCATCAAAAAGAATAAAAATTAAAAAGAATCTAAGGGCAAAAACGCAACGACATCCGCCGTTTTTGCATCCAACACCACCGTCCAGAAGGTTTTACGGGCAACCAGCGGAAGGTAGATTAAACCATCTGCCGAACGCCCTATTTTTTGCAATTCTGCATCCACTATGGGCGCAAAAGCAGGCTTGGTTTTCAACTGAGATAACGGTTTGGCGACTTGTAAGATACGGTCTTTGCTTTCGGGGTATGCCTGCCATAAATCGGGACGCGAACCCAAACTCGTACCTTGCAAAGCAGCGAGCGTGGTTTCCATGCTCTCGTTGCTGTCTTTGAAAGGACGTACCGCGAGCAAAGTCGGGCCGCTCAGTGGCAATGGGTCAATGCCCGGTGGGGTTTTATGCAGCAATACTTCAGGCACATCAATCGCGTGAATGACACGGAAACGATCAATTTCAAACACCAAATGCACGGGACGCGCAACAAAAACCGTCCACATTCCGTAGCCCAAGGCGCTGAGTTGAAGCAGCCCCACGATTGCCAAATCACGCCGCAATTCGGTCCACGGTTTTTTGCGGTTGAAAATCGAAAAAGTGATCAGCGGCCCCAAAATGACATCAACCGTTATCAAGAGAAAAAACAATTCACGCCCACCGGATACATCGCGGTAGGGATAGGGATACCAAATCCCAAACACAATGGCGGCCGCCAATGCCGCCACTCCAAGGCTGATGCACAAATGAATCCCCGCCGCTTTGAGGCGTTCCATCCAATTATTTGATGCTGTCGTCGTCATAGTGATTAGTGGTTAGTGGTTAGTGGTTGGTGGTAATTGCTGAATCGCTAAATTGCTTAATTGCGAAAAACACATTCGATAAGAATGCTCACCAAACAACGCATGAATAATACGCAATTCGGAATGAACAGAATCGGATGCGGCGGGATTATGATTCAAAGCCAAGGCTTTGGCATAGTTGCACCACAGGGCATCATCGGCAAAACGGCGTGCGGTTGCACCAAGCAATTCGGTATTTTGCCCAGAGAGGGTCGGCGTAACGGTGATGCGTTTGGCCTCTAACCATGCGCCTAATTGGGTCAGCAGAACGACTTTAGGCGCTTGGTAGGAGGGATCGGCATAATCGTGGATGTTCATTGCACTATAGCGAACGACGCGAAAATCCTCTTCAATTTGAACGTATTCGTAGCCGCTAAAAAGCCCCAACGGAATCAGCACTGCCAGTATCCCCTTCATCCCACGTTGGGGTAAGCGGAACAAGAAGGAAGAAGATGGGGAAGATGGGGAAGATGGGGAAGAAGATGATGATGACATATCTGCTTCAATCATCCCTATCAACAACCCAGCAGTAATTAAAAAATACGCATACGCAAATGGATATTCCAGCAAACTATGGATGGCAAGCACCCCTAAACTGGCCATTGCATAGATCGCATGGAGGGAGTGGCAACGGCGCAGCCGGCTGATAAACCAATATCCTATCGCCCCACAGAGCAATAAACCCAACGGAATGCCATTCCACGCCAACAAATCCAATACCCCATTGTGTGCATAGCCGCCCACAATCGCATGGGGGTGTCCCAGTGCGCCGCCTGCTTGTGCTGCGGGTGTTTGATTCCAACCATATCCAAACCAAGGAGATTCGGCGATAGCATGGAGCATTTGCTGCCATAAATCCCAGCGTTGGCTGATCGGGGCAGTGGCGTGTAAACCGCGCACTCCAACGCCGCGCAATTCATCGGATAGATAGGGCAATGCCCAAGTTCCCAATACAAAACACACCAACCACAGCCCGATGATTGCGCGATGGGGTGTTTTTAGCATCAACCAAACCGCAGCAAACAGAGCACCCACCATCCCGCTACGGGACTGGGTAAGAATCAACACCACGCTGATAAAACCGATGGCGATACCTGCAACCCCGTATCGAACGATGCCACACTCCAAGGCATAGAGCAAAGCCACGATACCCATCAACAATAAACTGGCTAATTGATTGGCTTGTCCCATATTGCCCATTGCACGGTCTCCCGATTCCACCGCAACGGCGAACATTCCAAAAACGATGCCCTCGACATGAAACCATTGGGCTAAACCAATAGCTGCCGAGACCAATGCCGCAATCCATACACTGTGTATCCATGCACGCGAACCTGCATACCCTACACCGATGGCGAGTGCGCAACCTGCAATATAAAAAGAGGCAATAAAGGCATCACCAGCAAAAACCGTCATTCCGAAAGCGTGCTGTAGCCAAGGAACGATTGCCAATATCCCAATCCACAAGCTGATACGAGGAATAGCAATGGAGGTAGAGGGTGCCGATGAAGATGCAGGTGCAGGTGCAGATGAAAATTCCCGTAGCAATCCCACCCACAAACCCGCCAAACCTGCGAAAGCTAAAAATTCCGAATGAAAATTAACCCAAGGACGGTAATGGTCATACGCCAGCCATGCACACGTTAAGGCAAGAAAACCC
Organism: Pseudomonadota bacterium; assembly: GCA_039798085.1. Taxonomy (GTDB): domain Bacteria; phylum Pseudomonadota; class Gammaproteobacteria; order Burkholderiales; family Burkholderiaceae_C; genus Allorhodoferax. The sequence continues at coordinate 986 of JBDKGR010000050.1, read as the reverse complement.
AAGCGGGAAAAACGGGAAGAAAAAGAAGCATTTTTTGTCATAAAAAAACCCGCCGAAGCGGGTTTTAGGGTCATACGCAGTGCGCCGTAACGCAGCTTACATATTAAGTCTGGGCAGCACGGCAAGAACCGGGCAGGTATTTGGTGTTCATACCAGTAGCGCCTGCGCCAGGACCGCAAATCCAAGAGTTCACCGCAGCACCTGCAACGGGGGCTGAGCAGGTAGTGAAAGTAGTCGCCGCATTGGAACAAGGTTTCATCGTAACTGTTTTAGCATCAATCTCTGGATTGCCAAAACCACCGGATGTAACCGTTACCAAAGCACCAGCAGAGAACGCTGTTGTTTCAACAGTTTTTACGTATTTGGTACCGGAACCCGAAGACATTTCACAGCCCCACTGATTATTACCGAGACCAGAAACATTGGGATTGGACTGAATAGTTTCAGTCATGGAAGTACGGCAGCCAGAAGCAGCCAAAATCAACTCGCCCACTTTAGCGCGGACAGTGTAATCTTGGTATGCGGGCAAAGCCACAGCAGCCAAAATACCAATAATCGCCACAACGATCATCAACTCGATAAGGGTGAAACCCTTTTGCATAGAGCGGTTCATAAAAAACTCCTTGGTTAAGAAAGACAAGACAGGAACTAACCTATCTATTACATCACCAGCAGATTCCGTGCCAACTCTGTTGCAAAGGGAGCCACGGGAATTTCTGAAAAAATCTGACAAAATTGTCACTTCAAGCTGACAAAAATGGTCACTTTTTGTATTTTCTATCGTTTAAGTGACATATTTGTCACCAGAGTTGCTGTAGGCGTTGCAGCCATCCTGTTTTTTTGGGGAGGAAGGATAAGGATTTCAAATCCGCTTCCACTTGAAGAAACACCGATTTCCAATCATGGGGTTGAGGTTGTCGGTACAACGTAGCGGTGGGATACCAAGGGGAATCACGTCGATCCAGCAACCAACGCCAATCGGGTAC
>JBDKGR010000049.1:0-16902 GCA_039798085.1 Pseudomonadota bacterium | reverse complement strand
CCGCTAGGAGAAAAACCATTTTTAACAATGTTTTGACTTTCGCATGAACGGCATTCGTGAATAACTTTGTCAATTATCATAGCAATATTAATGTAAAACTAAACATATTTATATTTTACCACTACCAATTTTTGGAATACAGAGATATTAAAAATTAGTGGATGCGATTAACCACCATCTCCGCTAAAGCACGCAGAGCCTGCGTTTCGATTAAAGCACTGCTATCCAAAGCGTGGTGCGCTTGCTGTAAAAGGGCTTGTGCATACGATTGACTTGCTTCTAACCCCATCAAAGAAACATAAGTGGGTTTATTATTGTCCGCATCTTTGCCAGCGGTTTTACCCAATGTGCTGGAATCGGCAGTAACATCCAAAATATCATCCACTACCTGAAAAGCCAACCCAATGCTTGCCCCGTAAGCATCTAGTGCTAGCAAAGTTGTAGCATCTGCTTGCGCACAAGCTGCACCCATCAGCACACTGGCTTTGAGCAATGCTCCGGTTTTGAGTTCGTGCATACGGCGTAATTGCGATTCGGTCAAAGGTTTCCCGACGCTGGACAAATCAATCGCTTGTCCACCCGCCATACCGGCACTCCCTGCCGCCCTCGCTAGCAAAGCACAAAGACGCGCTTGAACCATTTCTGGCACGCTACCATCTTGCGGGGTTAGCAATTCAAACGCCAGCGCTTGCAAGGCATCACCAGCCAACAATGCTCCGGCTTCACCAAAACGCACATGGACAGTGGGTTTGCCTCGACGCAAGGTATCGTTATCCATGCACGGCATATCATCATGCACCAAAGAATATGCATGAATTAGCTCTACAGCACAGGCTGCACGTACAGATGCAGCTATGTTTTTAATAGCAAATGTATGCGAGGAAACCGCTTCAAACGCTGCCAACACCAAAAGTGGACGCAGGCGTTTACCACCGTCTAGCACCGCATAGCGCATGGCTTCTAGGAGTTGTTGGCATTGTGATTGCGATTGCGATTCATCCGCAGCCACCCATTGGGAAAGGGCTTGCTCGATGCTTTCGGTATGCTGCTGACTCCAGCCCACAAGATTAAAAGGGTTCAAAGAATAATCGTTCATCATGGGAATTTTAGGCGTTTGTCAATAGGATTGGGGGACTACAATAACGACCCCTTATTTGTGTCTTCTTCTCTTCTTTAGGTCAGGACAAAAATGTCTGATTTAAGTCTCCAAAGTCTCCAAAATCTCCAACTGCCGGTTTCTAGTTATTTTGATGAAGCGCTCTATCAGCGCGAGATGGAGGTTATTTTCAAAAATGGTCCACGCTATGTGGGACATAGCCTCAGCGTTCCCCAAGTAGGCGATTATCACGCCCTGCCTCAAGAACGCGGGGGTCGTGCTTTGGTGCGTACTGCACCGAATAAAGTGGAGCTGATCTCCAATGTGTGCCGGCATCGCCAAGCGATTATGCTCAAAGGACGTGGTTCACTCCATAGTGCGGGGGGTGCTGCTGGTTCTTCGATTGGCTCCATTGTGTGCCCCTTGCATCGCTGGACATACAGCGGCAATGGTACGCTGCTGGGCGCTCCGCATTTTGAGAAATCCCCTTGTTTAGATTTACAAAACTATCCCATTCAAGAATGGAATGGTTTGTTGTTTGAACAAAATCAACCCAATCAACCCAATGGACGCAACGTTGCATCCGATTTAGCTGGTATGAACCACCATGCTGCCCTCAATTTTGAGGGTATGGTGTTGGACAAAGTTCTGATGCACGAGTGCAATTACAACTGGAAAACCTTCATTGAAGTGTATTTGGAGGATTACCATGTTGCGCCGTTCCACCCGGGTTTGGGTAATTTTGTGACGTGCGATGACCTCAGTTGGCAGTTTGCCGAACACTATTCGGTACAAAGCGTGGGCGTAGCTTCCCGATTGGCGCGTGCGGATGCTTCGGCAGCGGGATCGCCAATCTATCAACGCTGGCACAACGCGTTGTTGAACTACCGCAATGGCGAAGCTCCTACACAAGGAGCCATTTGGCTCACCTACTATCCGCACATCATGGTGGAATGGTATCCCCATGTCCTCACGATTTCGACGCTATTCCCGATGGGCGTAAACAAAACCATGAACATGGTGGAGTTTTACTACCCCGAAGAGATTCATGCCTTTGAACGCGAATTTGTCGAAGCCCAGCAAGCCGCGTACCACGAAACCTGCATCGAAGATGATGAAATCGGGGAGCGTATGGATGCGGGTCGTGCAGCTTTGCTCGCGCGTGGCGATAACGAAGTAGGACCGTACCACAGTCCAATGGAAGATGGAATGCCGCATTTCCATCAGTGGTACCGTGGTCAACTGGGTCTTTCATCCAAAACGGATATTTGAAACTTGAAACATTGTTGAAGGGCTTAAAAAACTATGTTTACCGGAATCATTACGGCGATTGGGGCATTACAAAAACCCACGCTATTGGGTGAAACGCCGCACTATGGAAAACGTCTATCCGTTCGTTGCCCCCTTGCGTATTTAGACGATGTAGGCTTGGGCGATAGCATTGCGCTCAACGGCGCGTGCATGACCGTTACCACAGTGGATAAAGAAGCGGGCGCTTTTACGGTGGATATTTCTGCCGAATCGCTGCAAAAAACCACGGGCTTGGACGGGCGCGGGCGTGTGAATTTAGAAAAAGCCCTCCGCGCCTGTGACCGCTTGGGCGGACATTGGGTTTCCGGTCATGTTGATGGAATTGGTACAGTCAAGCGGTTTCAATCTGCTGGAGAAAGCTGGGAACTGCGCATTCTCGCCCCGCTAGCTTTGGCTAAATACCTCGCCTACAAGGGTTCGATCACCGTCAATGGCGTGAGTTTGACCATTAACTCCGTGCTCGATTTGCCCACAGGGTGCGAAGTCAGCATCAACATCATCCCCCACACCGTCGAAAATACCATGTTGGGCGATTTGCTGCTTGGCAGTTGGGTCAATCTTGAGGTCGATACCGTTGCCCGCTATGTCGAACGTATGTTGAACCTACGTTAGCCCCGTATCCACCGTGCGGCGTTCGAGTGAGAGGTATTCTTTTGATTGCATCTCGCCCAAGCGCGATACCGTGCGCGGGAATTCGTGCGCCATCGGACCTTCGGTATACAGTTGTTCCGGTGGCACTTCCGCCGACATCACCAGTTTCACGCGGCGGTCGTACAGCACGTCGATCAACCATGTAAAGCGTCGCGCCTCGGATGCCATGCGCACCTGCATCCACGGCACGTTGCTTAAAAACACCGTGTGAAACAGCGAGGCAATTTCTAAATAATCATTTTGTGAGCGCGGACCACCGCACAAGGTTTTGAAATCAAACCACACCACGCCACCCGCTTTGCGTTGGGCACGTATCTGGCGGGATTCAATGTGCAGCATCGGGTCTTCGTCTTGACTGGCGGCTAGGGCGGTAAAGGCTTCTTCCATCGCACTATCCGCTGCTGCACCGTGCGGAATGTGGTACAGCGTCACCGCCTCTAGCGTGCGGCGGCGGTAATCGGTTCCGTTGTCCACATTCAACACCTCCAACCCTTCGTTCAACAAGGCAATCGCCGGCAAAATCCGGTTGCGGTGCAAGCCTCCAGGGTACAAACCGTTCGGGTGAAAATTGGACGTGGTGACAAATCCCACACCGTTATCAAACAACGCTTGCAGCAGGCGATGCAAAATCATGGCATCGGTAATATCCGCTACGTGGAATTCGTCAAAGCAAATCAGTTTATAGCGCTTCGCCATGCGCTTGCCCAGTTCGTCCAGCGGATTCACGATACCTTGTAAATCGGCTAGCTCGCGGTGGACTTCCCGCATAAATTCATGAAAATGCAGCCGCACCTTGCGTTTCAGCGGCACGGCATTGAAGAAACAATCCATCAAAAAACTTTTACCGCGCCCGACTCCGCCGAACATATACACGCCACGCGGAATATCGGGTCGGTTAATGAATTTTTTGAGGGGATTAGAACGCTTGCTTTTATACGCTGCCCATTCGGTGGCACAGCGCTCCAAAGCATCAATGGCACGCAACTGCGCCGCATCGGGTTGGTAACCCCGCGCGGCGAGTTCCGCCTCGTAAGTGGCTTTCACGCTCACAGGGCTACCCCTTTTTACTTTTAGAAGTTCAAAGTTTAGAAGTTCAAAGTACGCTTATCCACCGCAAGCGCGGCTTCTTTCGTGGCTTCGCTCAAAGAAGGATGGGCGTGGCAAATGCGAGCGATGTCCTCAGCACTGGCTTTGAATTCCATCGCCACAACGGCTTCAGAAATCAATTCGCTGGCCATAGGACCAACGATGTGAACGCCTAAGATTTCATCGGTCGTCGCATCCGCCAAGAACTTCACAAAGCCCGTGGTATCACCCAAAGCGCGGGCGCGACCGTTGGCGAGGAAGGGGAACGAACCCGCTTTGTACGCCACGCCGTCCGCTTTGAGCTGCTGCTCGGTGCGACCGACCCACGCGATTTCTGGGCTGGTGTAAATCACCCACGGAATCGTGCCAAAGTTGACGTGACCGTGTTGCCCTGCAATGCGTTCCGCCACGGCTACGCCCTCTTCTTCCGCTTTGTGTGCCAGCATCGGGCCGCGTACCACATCGCCCACCGCCCACACGCCGGGGAGGTTGGTTTTGCAATCGGCATCGACCCCAATCATGCCACGCTCGTCCAGCGCCAAGCCAACCGCAGCGGCGTTCAAGCCGTCGGTATTGGGCACGCGACCGATGGAAACGATGAGCTTATCAACCTCCAAGGTTTGTGCTTCGCCCTTGGCATTGGTGTAGGCCACGGAAACGCCTTTTTTCGACGTTTTGATGTCGCCCACTTTCACGCCCAATTCGATTTTCAAGCCTTGCTTGGTAAACGCTTTGTGCGCTTCTTTGGCAACTTGTTCATCGACTGCGCCCAAGAACGTGGGAAGTCCTTCCAAAATGGTGACTTCCGAACCCAAACGCCGCCAGACCGAACCCATTTCCAAACCAATCACGCCCGAACCAATCAGACCCAATTTTTTGGGAACTGCGGTGATTGCCAAAGCGCCATCGTTGGAAAGAATGTGTTCCTCATCAAACGGCACGCCGGGCAAAGCGCGGGCATTAGAACCCGTCGCAATGATGATTTGCTTGCCTTGGATGGTTTCATTCGCAGCGCCCGTAACGTTCAGTGCATAACCACCGCCTTCAACGGCATTCGCAAACGCGGCGCGACCGTGGAAGAACGTGATTTTGTTCTTTTTGAACAGGTATTGGATACCGTCGTTATTTTGTTTCACGACGTTATCTTTGCGGGCGATCATCTTCTCTACGTCGATTTTTACGCCCTTCACTTCAATGCCATGCTCGGCAAAGTGTTTATTGGCGTGCTCGAAGTGCTCCGAAGATTGTAGCAACGCCTTGCTGGGGATACAGCCGACGTTGGTACACGTTCCGCCTAAAGCAGGCTTGCCTTGGGCGTTGCTGGACGCATCCACACACGCCACCTTAAAACCCAGTTGCGCCGCGCGAATCGCCGCCACATAACCCCCCGGGCCGCCACCGATAACGACGACATCAAATTCAAGTTGTTGGCTCATAGTTAAAGGCTTTCTTCTTTTTTAGATGTCAAACAACAAACGAGCGGGGTCTTCCAACGCTTCTTTCATCGCCACCAAACCGAGAACGGCTTCGCGTCCGTCGATGATGCGGTGATCGTAAGACATTGCAAAATAGTTCATCGGACGAACCACCACTTGACCGTTTTCCACGACAGCGCGGTCTTTGGTTGCATGAACGCCCAAAATCGCGGATTGGGGTGGGTTGATGATAGGTGTGGACATCATCGAACCAAAAGTTCCGCCATTGGAAATGGAGAACGTACCACCGGTCATTTCTTCCATACCCAACTTGCCGTCCTTGGCTTTTTGACCGAATTCGGCAATTTTCTTCTCGATTTGGGCAAAGCTCATTTGGTCGGCATTGCGCAAAATCGGCACCACCAAACCGCGTGGGCTACCTACGGCGATACCAATATCAAAATAACCGTGGTAAATGATGTCGTTACCATCGACCGACGCATTCAACACGGGGAATTTTTTCAGCGCGTGAACAGCAGCTTTGACGAAGAAGCTCATGAAACCGAGTTTCACGCCGTGCTCCTTCTCAAAACGATCTTGCATACGTTTACGCATATCCATGACGGGAGCCATGTTGATTTCGTTGAACGTAGTCAAAATCGCGTTGGTGCTTTGCGATTGCAGCAAACGCTCGGCAATACGCGCACGCAGGCGGGTCATGGGCACGCGTTGCTCGGGACGCTCGCCCAGTGGCAAAGGCGCTGTAACGCTTGTTGGTGCTGCGGGAGCAGCTACAACTTTAGGAGCAGCGACCGCAGCCAACACGTCACCCTTGGTTACGCGACCATCTTTGCCCGTACCCACCACCGCAGCCGCCGACAGGTTGTTATCCGCCAATAATTTAGCCGCAGCGGGCATCGCAACACCGGCTTTGGAGGTAGATGCCGCAGCAGGAGCAGCAGCAACAGGTGCAGCAGCTACAGGAGCGGCGGCGGCAACAGGTGCGGGTGCAGCAGCCGTAGCAGCGGTGTCGATGCGGGCGATTAACTGCTCGGCGGCGACGGTTGCGCCATCGGCTTGCACGATTTCAACAATGACACCAGCGCTAGGAGCGGGTACTTCCAACACCACTTTGTCGGTTTCGACATCAATGAGAATCTCATCCACAGCGACGGCATCACCGACTTTTTTCTTCCATTGCAACAGAGTAGCTTCTGCCACCGATTCCGACAGTTGAGGAACTTTTACTTCTACGATTGCCATTTTGATTTCCGTTCTTTACGATGTTGTTACGTGTTGTAGGGAGGTTACTTGGTCAAAGAAAAACCTTTGAGCTTGCCGAAAGCGCCTTCTACCAGTGCTTTTTGCTGCTCAATATGCAGATGCGAGTATCCAACCGCTGGCGATGCCGATGGCGCACGACCCGAATAACCCAACCGCTGACCCGCCGCCATGTTTTCAAACAGATTGTGCTGAATGAAGAACCATGCGCCTTGGTTTTGCGGCTCGTCTTGACACCAGACCACCTCGGTGACTTGGGGGTATTTTTTCAGCTCGGTAGCAAACGCTTTGTGCGGGAAGGGATAGAGCTGTTCCACGCGCAGGATTGCCACATCGTCAATCGCTTTTTCTTCGCGTTTTTTCGCCAAATCGTAGTAGACCTTGCCGGAGCACACCACCACGCGCTTCACTTTATCGTTGCGCAGGGCTTTGCTTTCGGGAATCACGGTTTGGAAACCACCCTTGGTAAATTCCGACAGCGGTGAGGCTGCATCCTTGGCACGCAACAGCGACTTCGGTGTCATGATGACAAGCGGCTTGCGCAGATTGCGCACCATCTGGCGGCGCAGCAAGTGGAAAATCTGGCTGGCGGTGGTCGGTTGGCAGACCTGCATATTGGTATCTGCGCTCAACTGCATGAAGCGCTCCAAGCGTGCCGAACTGTGCTCTGGGCCTTGACCTTCGTAACCGTGGGGCAACATCAAAATGATGCCGTTCACACGACCCCATTTCACTTCGCCGGATGCGATAAATTGGTCAATCACAACCTGCGCACCATTGGCAAAATCGCCGAACTGTGCTTCCCAAATCACGCAGGTGTTGGGGTCGTTGGATGCGTAACCGTATTCAAATGCCAATACCGCTTCTTCGGACAAAATGGAATCAATCACCGTAAAGGGCGCTTGATTGGGCGTTACATTTTGCAGGGGGATGTAGGTTCCAGTGTCCCATTTTTCGCGCTTTTGGTCGTGAATCACGGCATGGCGGTGGGTGAACGTGCCACGTCCGCAGTCTTCGCCCGACAAGCGCACGGGGTAACCACTCGCCACCAGCGAGGCAAACGCCATGTGCTCCCCCATACCCCAATCCACGGGCAAGTCACCACGGCCCATTGCGGCGCGGTCGTCGTACACTTTTTTCACCAAATTGTGGGGGGTGACGGTGCTCGGCAGGGTCGTGAGTTTTTCCGATAAACGCTTCCACTCAGAAAGTGGCAGGGCAGTATCGCCAGCATCGGTCCATTTTTTGCCCAAGAAGGGCGACCAATCCACCGCGTACTTGCTCTTGAAATTGGAAAGCACGGGGGTGCTGGTATGTTTGCCGGCATCCATCGCGGCACGGTAGGCTTTGACCATATCGTCGCCCAGCGTATCGCCCAAACCTTGCGCCACCAACTTGTCGGCGTACATTTTGCGCGTGCCGGGGTGGGCGCTGATTTTTTTGTACATCAGCGGCTGGGTCAAAGCGGGGGTGTCTTGCTCGTTGTGGCCCAATTTGCGGAAGCAGGTGATGTCGAGTACCACGTCTTGGCGGAATTCCATGCGGAATTCGAGTGCCCACTGCATGGCCAATACGACGGCTTCGGGGTCGTCGCCATTGACGTGCAGCACGGGCGCTTCGACCATTTTGACGATGTCGGTGCAATGCAGGCTGGAACGCAAATCACGCGGATCGGACGTGGTGAAACCGATTTGGTTGTTGATGATGATATGCACCGTACCGCCCGTGGTGTAGCCTCGGGTTTGGGCGAGTGCGAGGGTTTCTTGGTTCACGCCCTGCCCGCCAAAAGCGGAATCGCCATGCACCAACACGGGCAACACTTGGCTGCCGCGTGGGTCGCCGCGCCGATCCATCCGCGCCCGCACCGAACCTTCGACCACGGGATTGACGATTTCGAGGTGGGAGGGATTGAACGCCAAGGTCAAATGCACAGGACCGCCGGGGGTGTTCATGTCCGAGCTAAAACCTTGGTGGTACTTCACGTCACCGGCGGGGAGGTCTTCGGGGGCGGTGTGGTCGAATTCGGCAAACAAATCGGCAGGCAACTTGCCCAGCGTATTGACCAACACGTTCAAACGCCCGCGATGCGCCATACCAATGACGATTTCTTGCACGCCTTGCGCTCCGGCGGCTTGAATCAAGGCATCCATTGCGGCGATAAAACTTTCACCGCCTTCCAAGGAAAAGCGCTTTTGCCCGACGTATTTGGTGTGGAGGAAGCGTTCCAAACCTTCGGCAGCGGTCAGACGCTCTAGGATGTGCTTTTTCTTTTCAGCATCAAAAGCGGGCTTACTGCGGATGGATTCGAGCTTGCGCTGCCACCAGCGTTTTTGGTTCATATCGGTGGTGTGCATGTACTCTGCACCGATAGTTCCGCAATAGGTTTCGCGCAGGGCGTTGAGCAACTCGCGCAACGACATTTTGTCTTTGCCGAAGAAGGTGTTGCTGGTATCGAAAATGGTTTCCTGATCGGCAGGGGAAAAGCCGTAAAAAGCGGGGTCAAGTTCAGGAATAACGGGACGTTCGACGCGCTGGAGGGGATCCAAATCCGCCAAACGCTGACCAACATTGCGGTAACCGGCAATCATCTGCTGCACGGCGGTGCGTTTGCGCCCCATAGCGGCATCTTCGCTGGCGACTACCACGCGGGTAACGCCTTGCTTGGCGCGGGCGGCAAAGGCATTGATGACGGGCAGATGGGCTACATCGCTCGCATTGCTTCCATCCACTGCCGGAACGTGTTGCAGGGCATCGAAATAGCTGCGCCACGAATCCGCCACACTGGCAGGGTTGGCGAGGTAGTTCTCATACATTTCCTCAACATACGGCGCATTTCCACCAAATAAATGCGTGTTGCTGCTGTAACTACGATAAATCACCGATTCGTTCGGAGTCGGCTTTGGCTCTTGGGCTGTTGTCTCACTCATATTTGCGCTAACCTCTATTTCCCTTGGGGAAACTAAGTAGGGTAAAAAAACCTCCCGCGTCACGGCTGAACCATTTGGCGGATGCGACTGTGGCGAAGGAAGGGCCTAGTAACGGTCACGAATTGTGCCACGAGATAGAGAGTTTCGCCACAAATTGATAACTAATTCTTTATGTTAATTATCAAATAACTTATGGGTTCTACGTTATAGGTTCGTGGATTACAACGCAGGGCGATTGATAAGACTCACTCCTTGCAATCCTTGCACCCCTTGCATACCTTGCTGCCCATTTGGGGTGGGAATGGATTCAACCCAGCGTTTGACACGCTCGGCATCCCCTAATCGGCTCAATTTCCCCGCAGAATCTAAAAATACCATAATAAGTCGGCGACCCGCGACCTTTGCTTGCATCACCAAACAACGTCCCGCTTCAGAGATGTAACCCGTTTTTTGTAAACCAATTTCCCATGAGGGATTGCTCACCAAACGATTGGTATTGCTATAACTCAGAGTGCGATTGCCCACATCCACCTGATAGCCTACTGAAGTGGAAAATTCACGCAGCCGTGACGAGGTACGCGAGGTGTAATCAACCAAAAGCGCCAAATCTTTGGCACTGGATTGGTTGCGGCTGGATAAACCTGTGGGATCAACGTAACTCGTATCCCTCATGCCCAACAAACGCGCACGTTCATTCATGGCGAAGACAAAAGCATTCAACCCCCCCGGGTAACTGCGTCCCAAAGCATGGGCAGCGCGATTTTCACTTGCCATAAGTGCCAAATGCAGCAACTCCCCACGGCTCAATTCGGAACCAATTTTTAAGCGTGAACGACTCCCTTTTTCGGTATCAATATCGGCTTCGGTGATGGCAATCATCTCATCCATTGGAAGATTGGCTTCCACAATCAACAAACCCGTCATCAACTTGGTAATGGATGCAATGGGGAGAACGGCTGTATCATTTTTACGGAACAAAATCTCTTGTGTGTCCTGATCCATAACCAGCGCAACACTGGACTTTAGCGCCAGATGATCGCTGCTCATATTCGTATGCAGTCCTGCTAACTGCCCATACGATAGAACGGCTGGAACAACCGGAGCAGCCACGGCACGAATACGCTTCTTCCATACTACCGTGTGTTTTTTGGATGGCGTGTGACTATAAGTGCCAGCGGATCGAACCTTTTTTGCCGCAGCTTGTACTTGCAAAGGCAGTGCCATCAATGCCGTGAGCGCCGCAGCGAAACCAAGAATGTGCCAATTTTTTTTCATAGATAGGATAAACAGGATAAGCGAACAGGATAAGGCGAGCAAAATTCGACAGTTTATCCAAAATATCCTACTATGTCCTTGATTTCGGTGGCGCAAATGAGTTAAAACGAGCTATTACCCTTGTGCAGCAACTCTGTCTGCTTTGCTATGCAGCTTATTGAGTGCGCTCAGGTAGGCTTTGGCAGAAGCAACCACGATGTCGGGATCAGCGCCCACACCATTCACCACACGACCGCTATTTTGCAAACGCACAGTCACCTCCCCTTGGCTTTCGGTTGATCCACTAATCGCATTGACGGAATACAGCACCATTTCTGCTTTGCTTTGAACATGGGATTCAATCGCTTTAAGGGAAGCATCCACGGGACCATTGCCATTGGATGTGCCTTGTACTTCTTGACCATCCACCGTGAATACCACGGTAGCAGTTGGATGCCCTCCCGTTTCACTGCGCTGCGAAAGAGAAACAAAAGCGTATTGCTCTTTTGCATGGGCAACGCTTTCATCGCTTACCAGAGCAAGAATATCTTCGTCAAAAATTTCGCTTTTGCGATCCGCCAATTCTTTGAAGCGATTGAATGCGGCGTTGATTTCCGATTCGCTTTCCAACTGCACACCCAATTCTTGCAAGCGTTGTTTGAACGCATTGCGCCCACTGAGTTTGCCCAGAACGATTTTGTTTGCTGCCCAACCCACATCTTCGGCCCGCATAATTTCATAGGTATCTCGCGCTTTCAACACACCATCTTGGTGAATGCCGGATGCGTGTGCAAACGCATTCGCACCCACCACTGCTTTATTGGGCTGCACTACAAAACCTGTCGTTTGGCTCACCATGCGGCTGGCGGCTACGATGTGGCGCGTATCAATGCCCAGCTCTAAATTAAAGTAATCTTTGCGCGTTTTAATCGCCATGACTACTTCTTCCAAGCTGCAATTTCCTGCACGCTCGCCCAAACCATTGATAGTGCATTCAATTTGCCGTGCGCCGCCAATTTTCACGCCCGCCAAGGAATTGGCAACCGCCATACCCAAATCGTTATGGCAATGAACCGACCAAATCGCTTTATCCGAATTGGGAATGCGTTCACGCAGGTTTTTAATGAAGTTGCCATACAACTCGGGAATTGCATAGCCCACGGTATCCGGCACATTGATAGTGGTTGCACCTTCTGCGATAACGGCTTCGATTACGCGGCACAGAAAATCGGGGTCACTGCGGTAACCATCTTCGGGGCTGAATTCAATATCACCCACCAAATTGCGGGCAAAGCGCACGGCTTGCTTGGCTTGCTCAAACACTTGATCGGGTGTCATGCGCAGCTTTTTCTCCATGTGCAAGGGCGATGTGGCGATAAATGTGTGAATCCGCGCCCGATTCGCGTTTTTCAACGCCTCGGCAGCGCGAGAAATATCGCGGTCATTAGCGCGTGAAAGTGAACACACCGTGGAATCTTTGATGTTATGGGCAATCAGTTGTACCGATTCAAAATCACCATTGGATGCGGCGGCAAAACCCGCCTCAATAACATCCACCTTCAGGCGTTCCAACTGGCGTGCGATGCGCAATTTTTCATCGCGCGTCATGGAAGCGCCGGGGGACTGTTCGCCATCGCGCAAAGTGGTATCAAAAATAATCAATTTATCCGTCATGTGATTTCTCCAGAGATTGAAAGGGGGAAAATAAAAAAAGCCCGTTGCGAATGCTAACGGGCTTTGAAGGAGGGTCGCGTGCGCTACCAATCCCGCCCTTTTTGGCGTAGCAAAGATAGCAGTAGTGCGTGCGGTTGAAAATTCATAGCATCAATGTAACAGAAAAATCAGCACAAAAAAAACCTAGGGAAAAACCTAGTAGCACGACTGCGCCACATCAATCGCATTGAAATCAGCCGACCCTACTATCGCTATCCACACAAATAGGAAGGTTTTATCCATGATGAAAACAATCGGTAGTTTTTTAGCAGGCATTGCTCTGACTTTGTTGGTTCTTTGGACTGGCATGAGTGGTCTCATGTTTTCTGAAAAAGAAAGCCCCTTCACCGTGGAGGAAACGGCTGCGCGTATTCAACAAAATATCCAAAAAGCGGGCAATGGATGGTCTATTTCTGGATTGCGTAATCCAGCAAAACCCGTCGAAGCCGAAGGCGGTAATGTATTACCTGTGCTGCTAATTGAAGCCTGTAGCACGGTGTATTCCGCTCCCATCCTCAAAGACGACCAAGTGCGCATCCTCTCTCTCCTGATGCCATGCAAAATTTCTGTTTACAAAAAAAGCAATGGCAAAGTTTATATCGGCATTTTGAATGCTGGATTGATTGGCAGTTTTTTTGGATCGATGGTAGGAGAGACCATGAAAAAAGTAGTGACCGATCAAGAAAAATTCTTGGTGATGGACCCCTCTCAACCAGCCCCTCCGCTTTTTATCCCCAAAACAGGGGGTAGTAGTGGTAGTAGTGGTGGTAGTGGTAGTGGTAGTGGTAGTGGTGCTGCTGGCGCAGATGGTGGTTGCTAAGAGCGCAGAAAAGCAAGGAACATAATATGAAACGGTTGGTTTATCAACTTATTGCAGTTGGGGCATCCTTAGCTGCATTCATGGGAGGTGCGGTTGCGGTTGAAGCACCAGCCCCTCCCGCAGCAATCAAGGCATCCGCAAAAAGTACCGTAGATCACAGCAAACTCAAGGAACTACAAAAACCGTTTAGCTCAGGTCCTGAGGTTACCAAAGCCTGTTTGACTTGCCATACAGAAGCAGCGAAACAAGTACAACATACCAAACATTGGACATGGGAATACACCGACCCCAAGACAGGAAAGAAGTTAGGTAAAAAGAACATTATCAATAACTACTGCACAACCACCGTATCCAATGAAAAAGACTGTATGGCGTGCCATGCAGGGTATGGCTGGGAAGATAAAAAATTTGACTTTCAATCAGAAGCCAATGTAGATTGTTTGATTTGCCACGATAGCACAGGAACCTATCGCAAATTACCCGGTGATGCAGGGCATCCCATTTACAAGCGGCGCGAATTCCCCAAAGATTCCGGTAAGTTTGTAGAAGCCGTTGATCTCAACAAAGTCGCCCAACACGTAGCAAGCCCATCCCGGGCTAATTGCGGTTCTTGTCATTTTTATGGTGCAGGGGGGGATGGAACCAAGCATGGCGATTTGGATAGTTCATTGAAAAAACCGGGGAAATATCTGGATGTCCACATGGATGCCAACGGTCTTAATTTCACCTGCGTAACGTGCCATGCGACCTCCGGTCATGAAGTTTCTGGTGGCCGCTACGCCATGACAGCCACGCAACAAGGTCATGCCACGGTTCGCGGTAAGAAATCTCAATCACCATCATCTTGCCAATCCTGCCACAGCGATAAGCCACATAAAGAAAATTTTCTACACGCGGAACGCCTGAATCAACATACCGAAAAACTGGCTTGCCAAACCTGCCACATTCCCGAATATGCCCGTAACAATGTTGGAACCGAGTTGGTTTGGGATTGGTCTACCGCAACCAAAATGGGGGCGGATGGTAAACCACAGTTCATTAAGGATAGTGCGGGTCGGCGAACATTTGATTCTAAAAAGGGAAATTTTATTTGGGATTCTTACCTGATTCCTGAATACCGCTGGTTCAACGGTCAAGTAAGCTACAAAACGATTGGTGACCCTATTGACCCCAGTAAAACCGTTGAAATCAACCATCTGGAAGGTACGCCGAGTGCGGCAGATTCTCGTATCTGGCCATTCAAAATTCACCGTGGAAAACAGGCGTATGACATCGAAAATAAAACGCTCTTAGTGGTTCATACCGCTGGTGAAGATGACACGGCGTTGTGGCATAACTATGAATGGGAAAAAGCCATCCAAACCGGTATGAAAACGGCTGAATTGCCGTATAGCGGTAAATTTGGCTTTGTCAGCACCGAGATGAGTTGGCCCATCACGCACATGGTTGCGCCTAAAACCGATGCCCTTGCATGCGCCCAATGCCATCAAGAAAATGGTCGCCTTAGCAAACTCGATGGTATTTATTTGCCCGGTCAAAGCCGCAGTGAATTGTTGGATAGCCTAGGTTGGCTGGTGGTGGTTCTAAGCCTCTTGGGTGTTTTTATCCACGGTGGTACAAGGGTCTATTTCCACTATAAAGACAAGGAGTAAGTTATGTCGAACGCAGCACGTATCTACCTTTACAAGCGATATGAACGTTTTTGGCACTGGTCGCAGGCTTTTCTCGTCATTTTCATGCTCATTACCGGGTTCGAGATTCATGGCTCGTACCACAATTTCGGCTTTCAACGTGCGGTGGAATACCACACCTTGTCGGCTTGGAGTTTGCTCATTCTGTGGGCCTTCACCATTTTTTGGCAGTTCACTACGGGGGAGTGGCGGCAATACATTCCTACCCTTCACAAGGTCGTGGCGATGGTGCGTTATTACGTGGTCGGAATTTTTGTGGGCGCACCGCATCCCTTTCACAAAACGACCGAGAAAAAGCACAATCCCTTGCAGCGCTTGGCTTATGTGACTTTGTTAGCCGTGGTATCTCCTATTATCTGGGGATCGGGTTTACTCTATCTGTTTTATGCCTATTGGCCGATGTTTGGTTTGGCTGGATTGCCATTGGCTTGGGTCGCTTTGATGCATACCGCTGGAGCCTTCATGATGCTCACGTTTTTCATCGTCCATGTGTACTTAACCACCACGGGACCTACACCAACTGCCCATATCAAAACCATGATTACGGGTTGGGAAGACGAAGAAGAAGAAAAAGAAAAAGCAAAAGAAGAGGATATACCCGAGGTAGCGACAAAAAAATAAGCCTCCCTTATTCACCGTGGGTTATTGACCGCTGTAGGTTGCGGCATCCAGCAACAGCGGTGCATAGGCAGACCAATCGTGAAGCGGTCCTTCGTGCGAAAAAAGAATCAAACCGTGGCGATCTAGTACATAAGTGCTAGGAAAAATAGCCGCAATATCCCGATCGGGAATGCGCTGACCATTGGTGAGTACCAATTTTCCATCATCCTCCACCGATTGACCGGATTCGGAAAGGGGTAGTTCAATGCGTTCTCGCTTCATCCAGCGTTGTGCCGTATCCTTGGACTCTCGCACTGGCAATGCGACAAAAGTAATTCTTCGATCCGTTGCCAATTTTTTATACAACGCAGCAAACTCGGGTAATTCATTGCGGCAAGGAGGACACCAAGAACCCCAAAAATGCAGTACCACGACTTTGCCTTGTTGCTTGCTGACGTGCGTCGTATGTCCGTTCGTATCACGGTACACCAAATCGGGGAACCGTTGCCCAATAATTAAACCTTGCTTGGCTTTTTTGGCATCCCCCGCATTTTGGTACGGATGCCACAAGGTACGCCAATCTTCCGGTTGAAATTGGGTGCGGCCATTTTGGCTGTAGATGACACAACGGCGATTATTGGCATTCATGCGGCAGCGTTGTAGTGCAGTTTCAGCGGCTTGCGTGGGTGACGCTGCACCAGCCAGCCAGCCCCAAGCCCCAGCAGTACCGATTGCAAAAGCACGATGATCTGCTTTTTGCGAATAATTCTGAAAAGCCTGCAAACCTGCGGTATCTAAACCGGGAGGAACTTCCACCAATGCCAATGCCAATGCTGATACTGATGCTGGTATCAATACCGATACACAAGTGAATAAAACACCCGAGAGCCACCGATTAGGCGAGACAACCCGCCTGATACTTCGCCAAATACTTAAATTTATTCTCATAACCTCGTCAAACCTCAAACTTGCTCGCAACTGAAAAGGAAAAATCGTGTACGCATTCCAAGATCATTATCCTGAAAACGTAGCGCATTGCTATGGCTGTGGTCGCCTC